>JAHFJT010000002.1 GCA_023245695.1 Candidatus Peregrinibacteria bacterium
TTTGCATTTTTTCTCGTACAAGTGTCGCGCTGATACTCAGCCGCTTCTCTACAGAGTGTACCGTATGTTTTCCATTTTTCTTAAACAATCTTTTGGTCGTCCCTGAGCCGGTATAGACTGTCTCAAAAGGAGGCGTGAGTCGTTCTACATGCTCGACCCACTTGTCGTCATTGTGGATATCCCGCACGGGAATAATGGCGTACCGCTCACGCGAAATGCCCGCCTCTTCGAGTGAGGCATCGATCATGGTGTACCGTTCGCTGCCAGTGAATGGATTCTCAGAAGTTCCATGATCTTCTGCAGAACCGATCACGATAATGACATGTTTCTCGTGTTTGAGAACTTGCTTCAACGCGTCCAGGTGTCCGAGGTGAAATGGTTGGAAGCGGCCAAGGTACATTCCTGACATGGGGTGATGTTAGAGTAAACATTTCGGGGATCGGGCGGCGTAGCGACGTGGGCGTCGCTATACTCGGGTGATTTTGATCACGGGAATTGGCGAGGTCTTGTGCTTATTTTCTTCAATGCGTCGAAGGGTTCGATTGAGGGTGCTTGGATTCATGCCTTTCTCAAGCAGTTTTTCGAAACCGATCTCATGTTGTTTGAGAATTGGATCGAGCTCGTTGTAGGTCGCACCGAGTTCACTTTCGTCGGTCTGATTTGGCATGAGTTCGGCGGAAGGTTTCTTTTCGATGAGTTCATCTGGGAGTCCAATGTAGCGAGAAACCGCATACACATCTTCTTTGTAGAGGTCGGCGATCACCTCGATATCGGCAGCAAAGTCACCAAACTTCGTTCCATATCCGAGCATAATTTCACTTTTATTCGAGGTTCCGAGTACGAGCGCGTTGAAGGTATTGGCATAGTGATAGAGCATCGTCATGCGAACTCGTGGCTTCACATTCATCTGGGCGGTTGGATTTCCTTTCCATGGAAGCGTGCCAAAATCCATGAGAAACTTATTAATCTGAACGGTGTGAAACTTCACCCCAAGAAAGTCACAGAGCGTTCGAGCGTGAAACGTGTTTTCTTCGCGGGTCACATTTTTTTCTGGCATGAGAAGTGCAGTGACGTTGTCGGCGCCAAGGGCGTCGACGGCGATTTTCAAGGTAAGGGCGGAGTCGATTCCACCGGAAACTCCGAGAACGGCCTTCGTAAAATTATGCTTCTTGAAGTATTCCTGAAGCCCGCTGACGAGCTGTTCGTAGATCTGGGCAAGTTGAGTCTGGTCCATGATGAAAGGTGTTATGGGAGTCGGAATAGCGTGAGTGAAAGTGCGCGTTTCTGCGCTGGGATATCGTACCGATTATGCGTATTTTTTCAAGGCGCGTTTGATGTCGAGGTTTTCAGCTTTTTTCTTGAGGTCGTCACGTCGGTCGTGCATCTTTTTGCCCCTGCAGACGCCAATCAAGATCTTCACGAGATTTTTTACACCGTAGATCTCGAGAGGAATAAGGGTGATGCCTTTCTGGGACTGAAGCTGTTCTAGCTTCAAAAGCTGCTCGGTGTGGAGCAGGAGCTTGCGAACGCGGGTCGGTTCGACGGGATTGTGGTCGTATTTGTAGTTGGTGACGTAGACATTCCGGAGCCAGGCAGCTTTATTTCCAATGTCGACGTAGCTTCCTTTGAGATTCACTTGGCCAGCTTTGACAGACTTGACCTCGCCGCCGGTGAGCTGGACTCCAGCTTCAAATTTCTCGAATATTTCGTAGAAGGCGTAGGCTTTCTTGTTTTTGGCGTAACTGGTATCGATAGGCTTGGGCATGGGCGTAGTGTAACGGTTTGGAAGATTGGCGGCAAATCGTGGTCGTTTGAAGCACAAACAGCTTTACAAGACGCTCAATTGTGATACAATAGAGTTCTACGGTGTCAACACCCTCTATTCGATCTCATGGCTAAGCTACGATATCTTCACATTATTGTTCCACAAGGTTCTCCTGACACTCCCAAGATTGAGGAAAAGTTTCAGGGGCTCCTTTTGAATCTGCGAAATACGGTTATGGGTAAGCGATTTTCTTTTGAGTACTTTGGTCACGCGCAGTACGCATACTTTTTTGTGGTGGTGGAGGAGTACTTGAAGGAGACGATCGAGTCGCTCATTTATGCGATGTATCCAGATGCTGAAATTCAAGAGACCGAGGACTACGTGAAGCAGTTCAATCCAAAGGGACAGGCGCTTGCTGGTGCCGATATTTTGCTCCATCATGCGGATGTGTATCCGATCAAAACCTACTCGGATTTTGGTGAGGATAGTATGTCGCGTTTGTTTTCGGTGATCTCAAAAATCAGTGCGAAGGATCAGGTCTGGGTGCAGATCGTGGTTGAGCCGACGGACGATTCTGCGGGCTTTTTCTTCAAGAGAAACTGGCGTCATCGCTTCGCGAACTTACACCATTTTTTCAGTATTAAGGATCGTTTTCGTGCTGGTGGTCGAAGTGCGATCAGTGAATTGCGTCACCACAAGTCTCATGAAAAGGACTCAGAGAAGCCATTCCGCGTGGGTATCCGATGTGCCTACATTGCCGAGACGCATGAAGATGCTGATCGAAAACTTGAGGCCGTGATTAATAGTTTTTACCAGTTCAACGATAGTGATATCAATGAATTTCACGCGCATCGAACGCACGATCTCAACTCGTTTATGCGTGCATATAAGGGCCGAACGTTGGGTGAAGGATTCACCATGTCGGCCAAGGAAATTGCGACGTTGTACCATATTCCGAATGCGGATTTTGTTCCGCATATCGTTCACGTCCAAGCCCGAAAAGCTGATCCGCCACAGGATTTGCCGCGTTCTGGTGAGCCAGATGTGAGTGGATTTGGTGTGACGAATTACCATAATAATTTCGTGCCGTTTGGTATTCGACGCGCGGATCGACGACGACATTTGTATGCGGTGGGTAAGTCTGGTTCTGGTAAGAGTAAGCTCTTGGAGCTGCTCATTATTCAGGATATCAAAGATGGAAAGGGTTTCGGTGTGCTGGATCCGCACGGTGATCTTATCGATAATATTATGCGGTACATTCCGCCGGAACGTGTGAAGGATGTGATTCTTTTTGATCCTGCCGATACGGCATTTCCGATTGCGTTCAATCCGCTGGAGTCGATCGATGACGCGTACAAGATGCAGGTGACGATTGGATTTTTGGATATTTTCAAGAAAGTGTTTGGTGACAACTGGACGTACCGACTTGAGCACGTGCTTCGATATACGACGCTCGCGCTTTTGGATAGCCCAAATACGACGATCCTCTCGATCATGAAGATGCTCACGGATAAGAATTACCGACAGAAGATTGTGTCGAGAATTCAGGACTCGGTGGTGAAGAACTTCTGGGTTTCTGAGTTTGCGGCGTGGTCGGAAAAGTTCGACTCTGAAGCCATTACACCGCTTCTCAATAAAGTGGGTCAGCTCGTCGCGACGAATATGGTTCGAAATATTATTGGTCAGCCACAGACGAAGTTTAATCTTCGAGATGTGATGGATAACAAAAAAATCTTGCTCTTGAAGGTCTCGAAAGGTCTGCTCGGTGAGGAAAACTCGGGTTTGATCGGTTCGATGGTGATTACGAAGTTGTTCCAGGCAGCGATGAGTCGCGCGAATATTCCGGAGGAGCAGCGTGAGGATTTTTACTTTTACGTGGATGAGTTCCAGAACTTTGCGACAGATACCTTCTCGGAAATTCTTTCAGAGGCTCGAAAATATCGCTTGAATCTCACAATTGCGCATCAGTATATGGGCCAATTGAGCGAGGTCGTTCGAAAGACGGTCTTCGGTAATGTGGGTTCGATGGTGAGCTTTCGTGTGGGTGCGGATGATGCCGCGGTGCTCGAAGGTGAGTACACTCCCGTCTTCAAAGTTCGAGATATTATCAATCTCGGTGTCCGAGAATTCTATACCAAGATGTCGGTGAATGGTGAATTGCGAGAGGCCTTTTCTGGCCGTACGCTCAGCGTTCCACCCGTTGAAAATGACCAGACGGCTGAAATTATCCGACTCTCTCGTGAGAAGTATTGCGCCCCAAAAGCTGAAGTCGAAGAGATGATGCTTCGTTGGGACGAGAGCGCTTCAGCCCCTCCAAAAGCCGAGGAGGTCGCGCAGATGGAGGAGAAGGTTGAGGAGCCGATTATTTAGTTGCGACTTTTCGGCGCATTTTAGTTTAGTACACCGCCTCCAGATAACACTTCTCGCAATACACGATTTCTGGGCGATCCGGGGCGTAGGTGGTCTCGATAGGCTTGCTGCAGTGCATGCAGGTGCGTGCGTAGAGGCGCGGAGGGTTACGGAGGGTCATGCGTTCGCCATGACGGCAATCCGGGCATTTGTGGGGGATGGGAAGGTTGATGTTGCGAAGACGATTGAGTTCTTGAGGGATGATGCGATAGTTTTTGCCACAGTTTTCGCAGGCGAGGAGTTCTTTGGTGATCGTGTCGGGAGCGTCAGCGATCCTTTCTGGAATTTGATACGTTTGTGGTTTGTAGTCTTTCTGATCTGGATCTTTCCAGTGCATGCCACGTGCGAGAGCGACGTCTTTGGTAAGCGGAACGTAGTCTTGTGCGACGGTTTCGTTGTAGCCGTAAGGTGAGTGCCACATCGGGAACATTTGTCCCCATTCGCCGGTTTTTATCATGTGCGCGATGATCGGTGGAACGAGTTCTTCGTACTGTTCTTTGGTGTACTGTTTGTTGAAGATGCAGTACTGCTTTTTTCTCAAGCCGCTGCAGCCAAAGAGGTTTGATGAGTTGAAACAGAACTCGCTGTAGGCGACGTTCTGGCTGTGAAATACATAGAGTGAAAAGATGACGTTGTAGGTTTCGATCGTACCCATAACCTGATAGTTGAGCTCGGGCTTGAGGTACATATTGCTGCAGTCGATGAGGTCTTTCACATTCACGCCGACTTTGATGTACTTACAATCCTGGCTGTCGTTGACGTCGTAGCAGTCCGTGCAGTTCTGGGTGTTCGTCAAAAAGTCACCACTGGAGTTTTCGCTGTTGATGATGTTGGCGTACTTGTGGATGCGCTTTTTTCTGAGATCGCTAATGATTTCCTTCGCTTTTTGAACCGCGTTGTGCGAGCCAAGAAATTCCTGAACTTTTTGGGTGTAGAGCTCTTTGCTGACGGGTTCATTCATGAAGTAAAACTCTTTGTTGTTGAGGTTTGTGGAGAGGAAGCAGTTTCGGCAGCCTTTGAGATTTTCTGAGAATCCGCAGTCATACGAATTTTGGCTATACGATGTGTAGATGCAGTTGTTGCAGTTTTTGACGTAGAAACATTCGTAGAGAAGTTCCGAGTCGTAGACATAGTCGGAGTCCATGATATCTCGGGAGTTCTGGACCAATTTTCCGTAGTAGCAGTCTTCTGAATTTTCTGAGCAGTTAATGAGATGGCAGTTTTTGCAGTAGCCGGTTCCGGTCGTGTATTGGCAGTTTTCGTTACCGATCTGGATGAGATTGACGTGAGGAATTTTGGCGGAGAGTTCGTTGAACTGTTCGAAAAATGGCCGGCTGAAGTCAAAATCCTGACCATACGAGAGGCCGTCCCAGTTTTCACTCCACCACTCTTCGTGGGTGTAAATTCTATATTTCTTACCCCACTCGGTATCTGGAGAGTAGAGAGCAATGAGCGGTTTTCCCGTCACGGCTGAGACATTGTGATACATATTCTGCTCATTACGGTGCACGGTTCGGAGTGCGAGTCGGCATGATGGACAGTTCGTCGGTGCAGGAATCTCAAATGTCTGCTCGCCAATTTTTGGTGCAATTTTCTTGAGGAACTCGAGTTCTTGATTCGTGATTTCGTAGGCGGATTGGCAGGTGGTGCAGGTGGAGGTCATGGGAGGGTGAGTAGATGTTCTAAGCATGTATTAAGGCTTTATTTTGCATAAAAGTCAACCTTTCGTTGGAAACTTTCGACATTCATTGTCTTATTATTTTGCTTTGATTAAGGCTATTTTTTACGGTATTATCTTTTCTGACGAAACTTTTCCACACAATATAATCTTACTCTTATGATCGCACAACTTCTCAAACTTGGACTCACTTCGAAAGAGGCGGCGGTGTATATGGCGCTGATGGGGCTTGGGGTGAGTTCGCCGGTGTCGACGATTGCGAAGAAGGCAAATGTGAATCGAACGACGACGTACGATATTCTTGAGATTCTCCTCGAAAAGGGTTTGGTAATTGGTCAGAAAAAGAAGTCGAGCCAGTACTATGAGGCGCTTCCTCCAGAAAAAATTGTGTCGTATTTGAAAGAGCAGAGTGAGCGATTTTCTCATTTGGCGAAAGAGGCAGAGACGATACTTCCAGAATTGAATGCGCATTATAATGCCTCTGGTAGGCCAAAAGTGTACTTTTATGAAGGCGACGAGGGGTTGATTCGTGTCTACGAAGAGACGCTTACTTCGCATGAAGAGATCCTTGCGTATGCTTCTGATCAGGCTAATCAGGATGCCATTCCATGGTATTTCCCGCAGTACTATAAGCGCCGTGCCGCGAAGAAAATTCCAATTCGTGCGCTCTTTCCGGATACGCCAAAGGATCGTGAACGCCACTCTTTGGATGGAGATGAATTACGCCGTAGTCGATTATTGCCTAAAAACAAGCTTGATTTCACACCTGAGATTAATATCTTCGACAACAAAATCATGATTGCCGACTGGAAAGAAAAGCTCGGAATTGTTATCGAGAGCGAGGAGATCGTGAAGGTCTTCAAACAGACCTTTGAGCTGGCCTGGGAGGCTTCGGAGAAGTATCACCGGAAAGTGATGGGTAAGAAAGATTAGTTTGCTGATTTTAAAATATTATTTTTTATTTTCAATCTCTTTTTTGCTTTTATATAAGCCATTTTTTCATTTGTAATCTTTTTGTAAGAGGTTTGTAATGTTCATTTGATAGTGTTTGTTTTGTCAGATGCGTGGGGAAGCCTCTAGGTGAGGACGACGTTCTCGACAGACGTCTAGGCGGGTTCGAATCCCGTCTTCTCCACCAACTTCTGACAATAGTCGACAAAAAGGAGAGCGATTAACTCGCTGCTCCTTTTTGTTATAAGACGTTCTCGACAGACACCTATATTATACCACACCTAATATACCGCTTCAAGATAGCACTTTTCGCAGTAGATCGTTTCAGGGCGGTCAGGGGAGTAGGTGGTGCGAATAGGAGTGCTGCAGTGTGAGCAGATTCGATCGTAGAGCGTGCGGAGGTTGCGGGATGCCCTTCGTGTCGTGTTGCGGCACTTGAAGCATCTGGAGGGGATTGGGAGGCCTTGGGCACGGTAGAACTCGAGCTCTTGAGGGATGATTTTGAAGTTGGATTGGCACTCGACGCAGCCAAGGATTTCCTGCGTGATAGTATCTGGCACTTGAGAGATGAGATCGGGGATGACGTAGGTCTGTGGAACCTTTTTCTTGTCTTCGTCGCGCCAGGTGAGGCCTTGGGCGAGAGCTTGTTCTCGGGTGAGAGGTTCGTAGTCCATCGCCATCGACTCGTTGTACGCATACGGTGAAAGCTTGGCAGGGAAGTGGTCACCCCATTCGCCGGTTTTACGCATCCAGTCGATAATTTTCGGGACAAGTTCTTCATATTCTTCCTTGGTGTACTGCTTGTTCAAGATACAGTACTGTTTGCGTTTCATGCCAATACAGCCGAAAAGATTGGCGCTATAGTGACAGTGATTGGAGTAGAGAATGTTGCTGTTGTTGTCGAGGATGTTGATACTGAAGAGGACGTTCTGAATTTTGTAGCCGCTGTTTGAGCTCTCGTAGACGAGCTCGGCGAAGTCACCAATTTCGTCGCAGTCACGGGAGTCTTTGATGTCGGAGCCGAAGACTTGATAGAGGTATTTTCCATCACGGACGTCGTTGCAGTCGAATGATTCCTGGAGGTCTTTTGAGTTGTAGATGTAGTCGCCTGAGACGTTCTCGTTCTGGATGCCGTGCATGTATTTCTTCGGAAACTGCGTTTTGATTCGAGCAAATTCGCGTTTGTAATGTTCGACATTCTGGCTGGAAGCGAGCTGGGCCATGAGGGTTTCGTACTCTTCTTTGGTGCCCTGGCGGTTGTAGATGAAGTACTCTTTGTGCTGCTGGTTGAAGGACATGAATGAGTGTTTGCAACCTTCGCAGTTGTCGAGAAAGGCGCTGTCGTAGCACTGTGAAGAGTTGGTGATAAACTTGCAGTTGTAGCAGTTTTTGCAGTCGATGGCTTCGTAACAGAGCTCGGTATCGCGTGCACGATAGCAGTCCATGCAGTTGGTCGTGTGATTTGTGCTGTAGGAGTAGTAGGTGTCCCGGCAGTAGTCGGCGTCGAACATGAGGTAGCAGTTTTTGTTCTTGCCGGCGTAGTTGGTGTAGTCGCAATTTTCGTCGTAACGGAAGCCTGTGAAGAGACTTGGGCGCGGAACTTTCAAGAAAAGCTCTTGATACTGCTCAAAGAAGGGACGTGAGAAATCAAACTCCTGGCCGTACGTTGCGGCGTCCCACTCGTCACTCCACCAGAACTCCTGATTGTACACTTTGTATGGTGAAGATGGATGTACATTGGAGAGCATGTCCTGACCGGTTTTGTCGCACTTTCTTTTGTAGAGATTGATCTGGTTGATATGCGACTGACGTCTGATTTGTCGGCAATTCGGACAGAGGGTCGGCGGGGGAATAGGCTGCTTGATACCCCTATATTCTGGTGCGACTTTTTCGAGAAACGCGAGGTCGTCGTCGGGAATGTCGAATGGCGTGTGGCATTTTTGGCATTGAGGATTCATTGAGGGGTGAGATTATCTAAATATGAATTATATATATTCACTATTTTTTTGAAGCTGGTTGTTCTAAGCGAGCACGTATGTAGTTAATCAACTCATCAGCACTTTCTACATTTATTCTTTCTGCTTCCCCATTAATCCTTACTGCTACGGCAGGCGCTATCATGTCTTTATTTTCTAGACATCTTTTGATACATCGTTGGCCGCTTAATATTGCTGGATATACGCCGTTTATTTGTACAAATCTTTCTTTTTTGCTTGTTTGTATGGTTTCTGCTGTATCGATATCTTTTTGTTTCAATTCGCCTACGTCGCAGCGATTCCCGAGCTGTGCTAATACATCTTCCCCATATGATTTAAGCTCAATGCTTGTCATTCCGTAATCTTCTCTCATTCTTCTGTTCCAATCTCGGCTGAAACAATTTAGCGAAGTACAAAATGTTATTTCTATTGGCCTTTCATCCTGTGTTTCCATGGGATTTCTTGGTAAAGAGTTCGATCAACTTAAGAGTATATTGTATTGCACAATTCTATATTTGTCAATTATCCTTGAATCTACTTTCTATATATCTTGTTTTTCCCTTGTATTTGAGCTATAATATACTTGTCAGATAACTTTGACACTAAAACAAATTTTTATGCTATCAGCCAGCGATCCACTTTCACTTCTCAAACAGCTTGGGCTTACAAAGCAGGAGTCCGACGTCTTCCTTCTCTTGCTTGAGTTAGGCGCGTCACCCGTGAGTACGATTGCGCTGCGAGGGCGAATGAAGCGAACGAATCTCTATAATATTTTGGCGAAGCTTGCGGAACGTGGCTTGGTGACGGAGTTTCTGAAAGGTCGGGTGCGGTACTTCCAGGCGACGGAGCCGCACAAACTCCTCTATCTTCAGGAGCAGCAAAAGAAAAAGCTGGACCAGAATATTGCGTCACTTCGCGAGATGTTGCCGTTATTTGAGAATATGAAAAATCCTTCACTTGATAAGCCGCGCGTGAAGTTTTATCAGGGGAGTGATGGAATCGAGACGGTGCTGACGCAGATTCTTGCGAAGGAGTCGTTTGATTGTTACTTCAATCCGGATATTGTGTATGCGGTTTTTCCTTATGCTGTTCAGGAATTTCTCATGGAGAGTGCGAAGAAAAAACTGCATATTCGCGAGCTTGTGGTTTCGGGAAAAATGGCGAAGGAGTACGTAAGTCACATCAAAAATCCAAATCATCAGTACAAGATTCTTCCCAACGAGTTCCAGTTTGAGACGGATAACTTTATCTTTGGAAATAGCGTGGTTTTCATCTCATATCGTGAAGAGCAGATCGCGGTGATGATCGAGAGTGCGGATATTGCCCGGACGCAGCGAATGGCGTTTGAGCTTATGTGGAAGGCCGTTCGTTGAGGTGTGTGGTTGAAGCGTGATTTAGCCTGCTCCCATGAGAATCTTCACCACTTCTACGAGACCCCAGAGACCGAGACCGATGAAGGCGACACCTCCGAAGAGGGAGATGATCGGGTTTTTGACGGCTTTGATCGTGTGCTGCGGAGAGACGTAGAGGAGGATATTCAAAACCATGTGGCCGAGGAAGACGCCGATCGCAAATCCAAAGATATTGACGATGTCGAAGAGGGGAAGGTAGCCGGCGAAGTCGTCGAGACCGAGGATAAATGGGATCAGGATGGCGGTCATGAGAAGTGGAAAGAATGGCTGCTCTTTCACATTTTTCATGCTCATGCTTGGCATGATTCGGCTCAGTACCGGAGAGAGAAACTTGTTGATCGGTTTGAGAATTTTTTCGATGGCAATCGCAGCGTGGGCGTACCATGCTTTTCTGGTCTGTCCGTTTCCAGTCTCTTCATGAGCATGTTCAAGGCCATCTTCCGCGAGTTTGAAGAGGACGAGGGCCGCGACGAGAATCATCAGCGCAGAGAGCCAATGGATGTTTTTGAAGAGAGCCCAGAGGAGGATGATCACAAACGTCCCCATGGCATTTCCGAGGGCGGTACCTACTTCGATCGCGATGCGGCTTTTCCAGCTGTTGTTGGTCTTCATCAAATTTCCGATGTAGATCGCGAAGTCGATGGAGGTTTTGAGGTAGATTGTAAGGCCTACGATGACATCAACCGCACGAAGGCTCAGCGAAATATTGGTTCCCAGTGCTTGGTTAACAAGCGTAATTTCGAGCCAGAGGAAGCCAATGAGCACTCCACATACTGCGAAGGTAAGAGCAATAGGAAGGATCTGGTTTTTGAGTACGGACGTGTTCATAGGGATTATTTTACTTCATACGCTAATTCTTTTGTAGTGCCATTCGCGAGCGTCACCACAATCTTATTCTTTCCTTTTGGCCAGTCGTTCGTTGGCTTCGTGAACTGGAAGCGGGTACTGAATTTAGCTCCTGTGGTTGATTTGTGAATAGGGAGGGTCTGTTCGATATTGTCCCCGGTGTCGATATGGACGATTTTTACATTGGCCGCAACGGTGTCAGCTGACTGCGTGGTGAATACCGAGACAAAGATGGAGCTCGCGGTTGAGGCAATAGTTTTTTGTGTTACGGCAAATCCATCGGCATCAAAAGCATCTCCTGCCCGGATTTCTTTGATGGTTGCTGTTGTATCGTCTTTTCCGGTGGTAGCATCGGTCGTGAGTGCTGGTGCTGCATCTTTGATATCAAGCGAGTAGAACTTCCAGTCGTCACCTAGCTTATACAGGAGCATGGTGTACGGTACTTGATGCTGTGAGGCGTCGGTTAAGATTCCTTCCACGGTGGCACTCGTGTCATCGTGCTTTGCGGTGGAGAGAGTAGTGGAGGTGTAGGTGGTGAGAATAGGCATCGCTTTTGCGAGATTCTCGAGATCTGTTTTCTTGGAGGTTTTTTTGAACTCTGGATCAGCATCGTTGTAGATAGCGTCGAAATTTCCGCTCTTGAACTGTGAAAGGATGAGGTCGTTCTTTGCATGAATGGCATCACCGTCTTTATTGTAGTCGCCCCCGAATACCATGAGGCCGACAAATGCTACGACGAGCACACCAAGAATAATGCCGAGAATTTTCCAGATGGAAGTTTTTCCGGTAGGAGAAGTAGAGTCCATACAAAATGAGGGGTAAGGATAAAGCTACCTATGTTGTACGGCATTTTCCTCTTTTTTCCAAGAAATTATGCGAGTTTTTTCCGTTCACTGAGCTTGATTCGTAGGTGATTCAGTCCAAGTACTGCGAGACAGATAAGCGCTCCGACCATTGCCATGCCCATGTCTTTCTGGGTGTCCCACACATCACCCTGTGCTCCAACGAAGTAGGTGTCGAGATTCGGACCGAGGCTTGCTACGGAAAGCCACTCCATGATTTCATAGACGGCTGAGGCACACATGACCAGAGAGAATCCGAAGAAGTAGGCGAAGAAGCCCTCCATTTTTACGACTCTTTTCATGAATTCGTAGACCGGGTACATGAACATGGCGCCAAATAAAAAGTGCACCAGGCGGTCATACATGTTCCTATTGCCGCCAAGGATTTTTTCGAGCGTGTAGCCGAAAGGTACTTGCGTATACGCATAGTGTGAGCCTGCGAGATGGAAGACGAGAAATATGGTTATGACGGTGTATGATGCGCTGGAAAATTTGAAGTGTCTTGCGGTGATGCACAAAATGCCCACAAATAAAAAGACGAGAAAATTCTCCAAGAGCCACTCTTCGATATGGGTAGGATGGATGGCTGCCCAGGTCCAGACAGCGAGAAATATAAAGGCGAGAATTTTTTGGTACCGTGTCATGTTGCTTTGGACATTAAGAGGTTATTGTACCATACCTCTTCCATAAGCAAAATGGTGCAATTCCTTATTGTACTAGCTTGTTTTCGATACGTTCGTGGAATCCCGTTCGTTCTTTTGTTATTTTCTCTGTAAGCTCTGAGCTGAATGCAAAGCGCTTTCCGGCTACTTCGTCTTCCGTAGCTTCTTGTATTTCGATTTCGCCTCGGGCGAGCTGGCCGTTTGTGAGTGATCGCATACCCTCCACACCTTTTATTTCCATCAAAAGCGAGACGCCTTGGCGTCCATTCATATCCTGATCTCGAAATGTGTTCCGTTCTCCAACACGAGCAAATTCCCATGCGCTCCAGGATGGTTCGTGTCCGGTTCTGACAGGAAATGGTGATCGAAGTTTTACAGCTGCTCCAAATACGAGCGCTTCGGTGGTTGTTATTTTTCCCTCTGCTGGGGTTCCTGCTGAGGTATTTTGGTGGGTTTTCATTTGGGAATGAAAGGGGATGGGGTCGGGAACTATCCGGCCTAATCGCCGGATTTGCGCTCCAGCTTGGCTTTCGCAAGCTTTGCGCTGTTGGCGGAGAGGGGGAGATTCGAACTCCCGAGAGCCTTGCGGCTCTGGCACTTTTCGAGAGTGCTCGTATCAACCACTCACGCACCTCTCCGTATTGATGAGCTTCGCTCGTTGCGCGTGGCAGTATGCCATGGGTTTATCTACCGGTGAAGGGCAATCTTGGCTTTAAGCTGATTTT
Organism: Candidatus Peregrinibacteria bacterium; assembly: GCA_023245695.1. GTDB lineage: Bacteria > Patescibacteriota > Gracilibacteria > UBA1369 > UBA12463 > CALREA01. The sequence goes on from JAHFJT010000002.1 coordinate 13,267, forward strand.
TTCCGGGAGCTTTGCCCTTAGAGGATGTGTACGGGGTGACCTCTTTTTCGATTCGGTCTTTATCGTTTTTCGCTTCTTCTATGTCGTAATCTGCCTGTAGATTAATCCAAAATTCCGCGGACATATTGAAGTATTTTCCAAGACGAATTGCGGTGTCTGGCGTTATGGCACGTTTCCCTCGTACAATTTCGGAAATTCTTATAGGTGATACGCTTGTGTCTTTCGCTAGGCGATACATTGATATTTTCATCGGAATAAGAAACTCTTCGTTAAGAATTTTTCCTGGGTGAATATTGGGAATTTTCTTTGGTCGCATGGTTTATGGGTGATAGTCTATAATTTCTACGTTGTATGCATTGTTATTGTGCCATTCGAAGCATATTCGCCACTGTTTGTTGATGCGTATGCTGTACTGCTCTTTTCGATTTCCCTTTAATTTTTCTAAGTGATTTGATGCTGGTAGCCTTAGTTCATTCATGGTGGGTGCAGCATTGAGTATTCGAAGCTTCAGTCGTACCCTTTCCTGAATTAATGGCGGTATTTTTTCTGACCACTCCGCGTTAAATATTTTTTCTGCTTCTTTGGATTTGAAATTTACAATCATTGTCTCACTGGTTATATAGTATCGCGTCTCGATAGTATCGTCAAGCGATACTAGTGTGCTTTTTGTCTGTCTCCATTCATGATACTTGTCGGTTCTAACAGGCGATTTACAAATTTTTGACATTTTTCTGACAAATGAGGCCTTTTACCCCTCCAAAGCTGGCCCGATATTTGCATTTTTGGCTTTTCTCTGTATAATCTCCGAGCTTTGAGGCGCTGTAGCCTCGATCGAAACAACCCCTTTTTTATGCAGAAAATTCTCAATATTGCCATCATCGCGCACGTCGATCATGGAAAAACAACTCTTACTGATCACCTTTTGAAGCAAGGAGGTGCTTTTCGTGAAAATGAAGAGGTCACTGATTGTGTCATGGATAGCAACCCGCTCGAACGAGAGCGTGGTATTACGATTTCTGCGAAGAACTGCTCAATTCACTATAATGGTGTCAAAATCAACATCGTGGATACTCCGGGACATGCTGACTTCGGCTCTGAAGTTGAACGTGTTTTGAAGACGGTAGACTGCGTGCTTCTCCTCGTGGATGCGAAAGAAGGACCAATGCCACAGACGAAATTTGTGCTCAAAAAGTCTCTTGCTCTTGGCCTTAAGCCGATTGTGGTTATTAATAAAATTGACCGTGCCGATCAGCGAGCTCACAAGGTTATCGATATGGTTTTTGACCTTTTCGTGGCTCTGGGTGCGAACGATCAGCAGCTCGACTTCCCAATTGTCTATACGATTGGTCGTCAGGGTCTTGCGAAGCACTCTCTCGAAGATACGACGAGCACCGATCTTACGCCGCTCTTTGAGACGATTATGAAGCATGTGCCTATCTACCCAGAAAATGGCGATAAGGTCCTTCAGATGCAGGTTTCGAACCTTGCGTACGATGACTACGTCGGACGAATCGCGATCGGACGTGTGTTTAGCGGAACGCTCGAGAAAAATAAGCCACTCGTGGTTTCTCGACGAGATGGATCGATTACAACGGCAAAACTTACAAAGCTCCTCGTCTACGAAGGTGTTCGACAGGTAGAGGTCGATCGTGTTGAGTGTGGTGATCTCTGTGCGGTTGCTGGTATCTCGGATATCACGATTGGTGAGACGATTACCGATGCTGCCAACCCAACTCCAATGCCACTTATCGAGATCGATGAGCCGACACTTGAGATGAACTTCCTCGTGAATAACTCTCCATTTGCTGGTAAGGAAGGAAAATTTGTTACCACACGACATATCCGAGAACGTTTGGATCGAGAACTTCAAACCAATGTTGGTTTGCGAGTGACTCCCCTGGAAGGAACGGATGGATTTACCGTTGCGGGGCGCGGGGAACTCCACCTCTCGGTGCTCCTCGAAAATATGCGACGTGAAGGATTTGAAATCCAGGTTTCACGACCAGAGGTTATTATGAAAACGATCGATGGTCAGAAGAATGAGCCTATCGAATACGTCATGATCGACGTGCCAGATAACTATGCTGGTGTGGTCATTGAGCGCTTGGGTAAGCGAAAAGGTGAGATGCTCAATATGCAGTCAGAAAATGCACATACTCGTCTCGAGTACTACGTTCCGACTCGAGGTCTCCTCGGTTTCCGATCGGAGTTCATCATGGATACGCGAGGTGAGGGTATCATGGATCATAGCTTTTATGAGTATCAGCCGCACAAGGGTGAGATCCAGCACCGACAGAATGGTGTGATGATCTCTGGAGATACGGGAAAGACGGTTGCCTATGCTCTTTGGAATTTGCAGGAGCGTGGAAAGATGTTCCTTGGCGCTGGTATTGATATTTACGAAGGTATGATTATCGGTGAGCATTCACGTGATAACGACCTTACGGTCAATCCATGTAAGGAAAAGAAGCTTACGAACATGCGTGCCTCTGGTACGGATGAAGCTGTTAAGCTCGTTCCACCTCAGTCTATGAACCTGGAGCAGGCTCTTGAGTACATCGAAAATGATGAGCTCGTCGAGATCACACCAAAGTCGATCCGTCTTCGAAAGAAGGGGCTCACGGAGGGGGATCGAAAGCGAGGGTCACGGGACTAATATAACGTCATGTTTGTCAGCGTTTTAGGAGCTTTATTTTTCTGCAGATATGTGGTATAATGCAGGGATTTAAAATATACTCTGAAATCTGATGTTTTTTGTGCCTCGACCACCCTCATCCTCTCATCAAAAGACTGTCATTGGACTGGTAATTCTCTGGGTGGCTATGTTGGGTATGTATTTTGCCCCAAAGCTTTCGAGCGTTTTTTTGCTCACTGATGTGCTGGGGAGTGATAGATCTTCTTTGAGCCAGAGCGTGGCACCTGAGGATCGAACTTTTGATACCTTAGTGCAGAGCGTGGTGTTTTCGAAGGATTTTTCTGTTTTGCATCCACTTGTCGATAAGGTGTACTCGTATGACGGCATCCTCTCTAGCTCTTCCGTGAGTGGTGCTGATGCGCCCTTTAAGGCTCATGAGAGTCGACGATATGCTATTTTGAATGAGCAGCGATTTATTGTTCGAGTGCCTTTTTCCAGTGTTCTTGATCCGGCAAGCGTGACGCTGAATTCCATTGCTCTTTATCGTAAGAAGGCCGATAGTGCCGTGAAGAGCTCTGAGCCGATTGTTCCTGTGGTACCTGCGACTATACCTCCTGCCGTGCCCGAATCTGTACCCGTAGCTGATGTACCTAAAAATGATGAGGTTCAGGCTCAGACCCTTACTCCATCACTGCTGCAGACGGATGTATTAGGAGCGGGGGATGTGGCTCCGCCTTCTGCGCCTTTGTCGGTAGCTGTCCCTGTCCCTGCCCCTGAGCCTGTCGTTGAACCGCTTCCAGCGGTTCAACGACTTTCTTCTGAGTTGCCGCCTGCGGCGGCCCCGGCTCTCCCTCCAGATCCCGTCAAATCTGATGTCAGTGTTGTGAAGTCCGAGGTAAAGCCTGAGGTACCGCCTGAAACTACGCCCGAAGTTAAAGATGTGTCTGGGTACAAAGTTGTGGCGCCCGAGTATGTGATCGTGACGGGAAGCGAACTTATTGCTGAGTTCCATGTTCCGTCTATAGCGTTGTATGATGGCATTATTTTGCGACAGATTAAGGCGAAGTCTCCTGGCCAGTCGATCGATTATCTGGAGATGTCACTTGCAGATTGGGGCATGCTTACGGCGAAACCGCTTTCAGGTAAAGACGATGAAAAACTTTCCGCGACCCACATGGCCACTACACACACCCTTGCCGATCCTGCAGAGAAAGAAAAAAATGATGTTCCAGAGAAGCGGTCTTTCACCTATGAGGAAAAGACTCGGGAAGATAAGGCAAACTTGGCTCGACAGCGACGTACGGCCAATCGACGACACTTTGTAGAAACCTATTATAGCGCCGATAAAAGTGGTCATGACTTCAAGAATGTGAGCGATCAGGTTTACTATGTTGATGCTGATCTTTTTGGCGCTGGGAAGCGTGTTGTATCGACGTTGAAGGGTGCTTCATTTGGAGTTGTGGATAGCGATAGCGATCTTCTTGAGCCATCGAAGATTACTTTTGTGGATTTGATTTTTTCTGGATCCGTGAAGTATCAGGCGATTACTACCCAGTCGTTTACGGCTGTGAATACCAATAAAGAGCGGTTTACTCCGCGAATGATTTTTATTCCGAATACGGATAACGAGGTGATTCTTGTCTTTGATCAGGGACGGGATATCGATATTCGAGCACTTGAGCTGGATAGTATTACAAGCAAAACACTTACGGATACCCCGCTTGATGGATATATTCTCCTAGAGGCACCTTCACGAAATTACGTTGAACTGACCTCAACCGTGAATCGCCACTATGAGGCATATGTGGGTAATGATGTAACCTTTACTGCTTCAAAGTTATCGCTTGGCACAGTGAGCTCTCTCGTCTCGACGAGTTCGACGATTGCGGTGAATATCTCTGATGCTGGATCTCTCAATCCGCAGTGTGCGATTCTCGTATTTGGCAATGATCTTGTGCTGGATGGAGGTGGAGGGACCGCGCCTATTAGTGGGCTGACGCTGGTTTCCAAGTCGAGTGGTGCCGTGCCTGTTGACGCGATGGTGGTGAAAAATTTTGAGCAACAAAAACAGAAAAGTTTTCTCGGGTTTGTGTATCTGGGTGATCTGGAGGTGGTGAATGCTGTGAAGACGATGTACCTGAACTTTACTTCTCCAGCAGGACTTTCGATGGGTCGATACTCGGGAGTTCTTTCTACTGAGTTACAGTGTCCAGCCGGGAAGTAGGTTTTTGTGTGGGCATCTCTTTTTATGGTTGCCCGTCGATGATCGTGATCGTCATGGTGCTTGAGTAGCTTCCAAGTGCGCTATTTTGAGGAAGGAGGAGTGTCGCTCGATCAAACCGGAGATGGCCAATATTTGTACATGAAGCACTACTTTCTACGAGAATATTTGAGGATGTAGCGCCAGTTATGCTGTAGTTGGTGCCACTGTTCGTGAGATTGCTATTGAGGGTGTACGTGCCTGGGGTTGCTCCTGCGCAGCTACTTGGATCAATGCTAACTGTTTTTGTCATATCATCATTGCCGATGGTTGCGGTTGCTGCCTGACCGTTCGTATAGGTTCCTATGAGCTTGAAGTTATTCGCTGGAAGGGCTGCTTGCGACTGAGAGTCTCCGGTGTAGGTGAAGTCTGTCATACTGAGCGTGATATAAAATCCGGCGGTTGCGGTGTCGTCCGCATACTCGATATAGTCGTTATTTGGATTGCTCGTCCAGCCGAGGTTGAGATTTTGATTCATAATAGGAGCCGATGGGAAGTTCAGCCCAGAACTCCAGCTTCCATGGAGCGCCATGGTCAGTTGACCTGTGACGTATATTTCGATGGGAATATCTGATGCAGAAGCGGTTTTTGTGGTGAGAATTCCCAGACTTATTAAAGCTATCACGAGCCAGATGAGAGGTGTTTTGGCTGTGTGTGTGGTGGTGAGCATTTTGTTGACTTTAGTTGGTATCTATTGTATAATGGGAGTGATCTTGAAATAGGGTTTTCTGGGATGCGCGCCTAGATAAGCACTATCTCAACTCACTCATTTTTTTACTTCATTATAACAAAAAACAAAATGAAAAATAAGTTTTTGTCTTTTGCTCTCCTTACTGCGGTCGCTGCAACTTTCTTGGTTCCAAGCGCAGTATTCGCAGACACTAACACTGCTTCTGTCAGTGTTTCAGCAGATACGACTTTCACTATGGCTCTTACGGGTCAGGCTAAGGCTCCTACATTCTCTGTAGCTGCTTATAGTTCACAGGCTTCTCATAACAAGACTTGGGATGCTTCAACTGGTACTGACTATATTACCGTTGTTGATTACACAGGTGCTCAGTCTGGTAAGGATGGTCACCACATCAATATCGCTCTTAACCGAGCTACTTGGTGGTATAGCGGCGCAGATGCTGCTAAGGCTACTCGAGTTGGTGTTTTCACTGGTTTCACTGCTATTCCTAACGATAAGATCCGTCTCTATGTCCGAGGTGGTACTACGAGCTATACTTTCACAGCTAAGGATACTAACCTTTGTTCTGCGGTCGGTTCTACATCCATTGGCAATATTGTCTTGAGTAAGACAGGTACTACTTCATGGGCTACTACAAGTAATACTTGCCCAGGTACAACTGTTTACAAGCCTGTCAGCGCTCAATTGAAGGTTGCTACAAACGGTCTTGGTAACGGATCATACACGATCTCTGGTACAGTCACATTGGTTGATGGTCAGTAATTTGATCGTCGTTGATATATAACGCGCACAAAACGAATGGCCCCTCCTGATTTCAGGAGGGGCGATTTTTGATCTCGCTTCATCATCCGAAAATCAGTAGAATATCGCCGTGATTCCAAAAAAAGTTACGGTTATCGGGTTAGGGTATGTTGGTCTTCCGCTCGCGTGTGCGATTGCGAAGACGAAGCTCTTCAATGTATGTGGCTACGAAATTAGTCCCGAGAAGGCTGCGCTGATCCAAAAGGGCATCTCGCCTATTGAAGATGAGGTTGCTCGCAAGCTCCTGCCCAAGATCAAGCTTACCGTAAGTACGAGTGATGAGATTTTGAGAGATTCTGATTTTATCATTGTATGTGTGCCGACACCTGTGAAAAATAATAAGCTTCCCGATCTGACTCCGGTCAAGTCCGCGACGCGGTCGATCTTGAAGTACCTTCGCAAAGGTCAGTGCATTATCATCGAGTCCACGATCAATCCCGGTGTGTGTGAAGAGATTGTGCTGCCGATTCTTGAGAAGTCTGGCCTGAAGGGTGGCCGAGATTTTGAGCTTTCTCACTGCCCTGAACGTATCAATCCTGGCGATCCGACGTGGGATGTGAATAATATTCCTCGAAACATCGGCTCCTTGACCGAAAAGGGCAACGCGCGCGTTGCAGCTTTTTATCGATCGTTTTTGAAGGGCGAAGTGAGAGAGGTGAGTAATCTCAAGGTGGCAGAGGCAACCAAGATTATTGAAAATACCTTCAGAGATATCAATATTGCCTATGTGAATGAGCTGGCGAAGTCTTTCGACCTTATGGGCATCGATCTCCTCGAGACGATCCATGCGGCCTCAAATAAGCCATTTGCCTTCATGCCTCACTTTCCGAGCTGTGGCGTGGGTGGACACTGTATTCCGGTGGATCCTTACTATCTCATCACTCGGGCAAAAAAGGCTGGGTTCAATCACAGCTTTTTACGTAAGGCACGTCAGGTGAACAACTCGATGCCACACTATGCCGTGAGTCTTCTTGAGGCAAAAGTGAAGGAGGCGGGGCTGGTCTTTTCTAAGGTAAAGATCGGTGTGCTCGGCCTCTCCTACAAGGCAAATATTGGTGATCTTCGGGAGAGTCCATCGTTGGAGATTCTCGAAATTTTGGCGTCAAAAAAAGCTCACGTAAAGGTCTTCGATCCGCATGTTCCAGTGAAGAGTGATGTGAAGACGCTTGATGAGCTCTGTGCCTGGGCGGATGTCTTGCTGCTCGCGACTGGACACCGGGAGTTTGCCGCGGTTCCGGCGGCGTTTTTCAAAAAACATGGTATCCGCGTGATCCTGGATGGCAAAAACTGCCTCGACAAAAAAGCTCTCCTGAAAGCAAGGATTGTCTATAAGGGTATTGGCCATTAGCCTCTTGGTTTCCATCTGAAGTTTTTCAAGTTTTCTTTGAACGTGATGTGGTATCGGATGTCCTTCCATATTACGATGCTGTATACGCCTCCCGTAACAGCTAGAATTATCCTTATGCTTGTTAGTTCCGGGTTTCCAAATAGTACATTTGCAATCGTCAAAGCTTGAAGTGCGGCAATCAATATTCCGATTGAGATATGTATTTTTGATTTTATGATGCTAAAAATATTTGTTATTGCTATCGGAAAAACCACGGTGAGAGGTAAGAATATTCTTCCAATGTCTGTTGCAAAAAAGAGCGATATTATACCACCTAGGCCGAGTAGTACGAGTGGGATATATAAAAACTCGAATTGTTTTTTTGGTGCTACTAAAATTCCAAGGATGCCCAATAGCCACAGGAAGCTCCATGCCCCAAAAAGATTCATCGCAATGTCCTTTAAATTTTGGTTTACGGCTGATATTTTTGTCGATTCGATCAGATACTTACTATAATCTCCCGACGAAAGTGCAATGTGGGTTACTGCATATGTGCTGATCCCTGCTATCACTGCCCATGCACCTTTTTTTCGATCTTGCGTTAGGAACCATAGTGGCGCTAGAAATAGGGTGGATTCATGCGAGAGAATTCCTACAACAAGCGCAATCATGTATGGAATAAAGCGTTTTTTTATTCCAAAAATAATCATAAGCGCCATCATGCATATAGAAAAACTCGAGGGTAAATATGGGTTGTGAAATTGATAAAGTTGCCACAGGCTTGAGTAGTACATGCCTATTCCTATGCAAAGTGCCGAGAGTGATAGATTCCAAATTCTTCCTATCCAAAAAAGGCAGATATATAGACAGAAGAGACTTACATAGGTGATGATTTTTAGCGCTGATACGCTCTCTAATGGGAGGATGCTTGCTAGTGCAGGTACTAATATTCTATATCGAAATGGTGGTGGAACTTTTGAGTAATTCTTCTCAACCATGTCCATGTAGTAATTTGAGTCGCCTCGTATAGAAAGGTATGGGCTGGTTGTATCGGCCTGTCGTTGAAGTACAAATATGTGCCCAAATAATACGAGGAGGGCTGATATGCACACAGAGAAAAGTATATATTTTCTCTGTGTATTTTTTTTGCTGTTCATTTCCATGGCGTGGAGTTGTATGACCGAGTTTGTATCCATGTTATCAGTTGTGCGCTTGGTCTCCAAGTATGCTATTCTGCCCTTATATGAAACTCGCGATTCTCATTCCGGCGCTCAATGAAGAAAAGACTATTGCAGAAGTGATCGATGCGATTCCTCGAGCTTTTGATGGTCTTGATGAGCGACAGATTATTGTCGTGGATGATGGATCTTCCGATGCTACGGGTGAGATTGCACGTGCGCATGGAGCTATTGTTTTGCGTCACAAAAAAAATATGGGAGTTGGGAAATCTTTTCAGGATGGCCTTGAAAAGGCTCTTGAGCTGAAGGCGGATATTCTTGTGACGATCGATGCAGATCGACAGTTTGATACGGAAGAGATTCCGAAGTTGCTCAAGCCAATTCTTGATGGAGAGGCAGATTTTGTCACAGGAAGCCGATTTCTCGACTCGTCGTTTACGCCTGGAAATATGCCATGGATCAAGCAGTGGGGGAATCATCGTGTGGCTGAAATTATTTCATGGGCGACAGGTAAAGAGTTTTATGATGTGAGTTGTGGTTTTCGAGCGTATGGATCTGAGGCGATGCTCCGGTTGAATTTATTTGGACGGTTTACGTATACCCAGGAGACGTTTTTGGATCTTTCGTTCAAGGGTCTGCACATGATTGAGGTTCCTGTGACGGTTCGCTACTTCGAGGGTCGAAAATCGCGTGTGGCAAGCAGTATTCTGGGATATGCGCGAAAATCAGCGAGCATTATTTTTCGGGCGATCAAGGACTATAGCCCGTTGAAATTTTTTGGTTGGTCGGGTGTGGGTATTTTTCTTGTTGGACTTGGGCTCGATATCTTTACGATCGTTCACTATTATCAGACTGGCACTTTTTCCCCGTATAAAGCCGTTGCTTTGACGGGTGCATTTCTCAATGCGATTGGTATCATGGTGTTTTTTATCGGTATTCTTGCTGATCTGATCGACAAAATTCGACTCACGCAAGAAAAGGTTCTCTACTACGAAAAAAAGCGACGTTATGAACAGCGATAGCCTTCCTCGAGTTCGTACAGTGTATGTGGTGCTTGGTACCAAAGCGCAACTAATTAAGATGGCGCCGGTAATGGTTGAGCTTCAGAAGAGAGGAGTACCATATCGGTTTATTTTGACGGGTCAGCATCGCGAGACGATGGATGAACTTTTGAAAAATTTTGGCATACGGCACCCCGATAGTACGCTTTACGATGGCCCAGATATTACTGGGATATTCCAGATGATCGTTTGGATGGTGAGGATTTTGTGGAAAATTTTGAGAGATCGACGAGCGATTTTTGGCGCAGATGTACGTCCTGACGATGTGGTTTTGACCCATGGAGATACATTTTCGACGCTATTGGGTGCGCTCATGGGTCGATGTGCTCGGATTCAGGTGGCGCATGTGGAGTCGGGTTTGCGCTCGTTTCATGTGTTTCATCCTTTTCCTGAGGAGCTTACGCGTTTGATGGTTTTTCACCTTAGTGATCTGTATTTTTGTCCTGGGGACTGGGCGGTTAAGAATCTCGCGTCGTATAGAGGCGTGAAGGTGAATACCCAGCTCAATACCCTCTACGACTCACTGAGGCTCATTGAAACGCTTGAGCCAAGCTCTACTCTGCGGATTCCTGATGAGCTCTTTTGTGTGTTTTCCATTCATCGATTTGAGAATATTTTTCAGCAGAAGCGATTTCAGGAGATTTTGCGATATCTCGCGATGACGGCACAGCACATAAAAGTTCTTTTTATTCTCCATCCACCTACGGTCCAGCAGCTCAAGAATTTTGGCTTGATGGAGGGGCTGAAGATGGAGACTGGAGTAGAGCTACGCCCTCGTTACAACTACACAGACTTCATTAAGCTGGTGCAAAAAAGTGCGTTTCTGGTGACGGATGGAGGTAGTAATCAGGAAGAGTGTTTTTATATGGGTAAGCCTTGTTTGCTCATGCGAAAGGCTACGGAACGCCATGAGGGCTTGGGCGAAAATGTGATGCTGTCTGAGTATGATGAGGAGAGAATTCTGCATTTTGTGCAGCACTATCAGGAGTATCAACGTGCGCCAGTTTCTCTCGCTGCTTCACCTTCTGAGGTGATCGTTCGCACACTGTATCCGTCGCTTTATCATGATGAGGTATGAAGATTAGCATCGTTACTCCGGCGTACAATGAAGCGAAAAATCTCGATCGGTACTTCGAGGCGATAGCTCGAATCGAATATCCGAGAGAGCATTTTGAGGTTGTGATTGTGAATGATGGGTCGTCAGATGGAACGTTGGATATGATCAATGGCTGGATCGCAAAATTACCCCAAATAGCGATGCGAGTCGTGACTTTGACTCAGAATCGTGGGCGCGCGGTAGCGCGCGAGGAAGGGGCAAAAGCAGCGCGTTACGATAGTCTCTTTTTCCTTGATGTAAAGTGCGAGGTTCATGATGATACTCTGAAGGCACTCAGCGATATCGATTATCCCGTCGTGAATTGTCATATTGTTCACTCCACGGATACCTGGTTTGAACGGTTTTTTTGGCTTGTGAGAAGGAAGATTTACAGACATGCAGCGAATGATACCTACATTACGAAGGAGAATTTTGATCATATGGCGAAGGGCGGCACGTTTTTTTGTCAGAAAGAGATTTTTCTCCGTTCTCAGATTGCCAACAAGGAAGATACACGCAATTCAGATGATACGAAGCTGCTCTGGAATATTGTTCAGACTACCCCGATCCTGAATACGGATCGTGTGAAAGTGACCTATCATCAGCGCGTTACATTTGTGGAGAATATGCTGCATCTTTTCCAACGTGGTCCAAAGTTTGTGGATTACTACTATGCTCCTGGAAGAAGATATTTTTTCTTGCTTAATGCGGTTTTGTGTCTCACCCTTACTATTTTGACAGTATTGATATTGCGACCTGAGTGGTTGCTACAGTGTTTTGCTGTAGTTGTTTTGAGTGATTTTTTAGTTGCTTGCTATTTGAGTGCGCGAGTAAGAGATATAGGCCTCACGATGCTTATGTTTCCACTATGTGGTGTGGCATTTTTTATTGGAGTCTTTCGAGGCCTTATAAAAAAACGCGTCGTCATGATGCTGGTCATGGTTTTGCTGGTCGGGGTGATGGTTGCGTATTTGTACATCAATCGTACGATCTTTACCCAGCTTTATCAGCTTCAGCCTATATATCTTCTTCCAATATTTTTTGGTTTTATCCTCCAGCTATATTTGAATGGATTGGTTTTTAAGATTCTCATGGAGCCTTTTTCAATTCATTTGAGGGAGTATTTTTTGCTTTCTGCTGCATGTTCATTTGTTAATCTTATCTCACCTTTCAGTGCTGGCTCGGGCATGCGTGCGCTCTATATGCGTAAAAAATATCATCTCTCATACAGTGTTTTTTTTAGTGTGCTTCTCGGTAATTATGTTATTGGATTTTTGGTAAATTCACTGTGCGCTTTGGGATTATTCTATTTTGTGTATGCTCTAACTGGTCTCGTAAATTGGCCAGTTACACTTTTTTTTCTGGCTATGCTCTGCGGCTCACTTGGTCTTATGGTTGTACCGAATCTTCACCGTTTTTTACCTATTTTTTCCGTGGGATATCTTGGGCGGCTTATTGAGGGTTGGACGATAATTCGTCGATTTCCGTCTGTGATTTTTAAAATTGCTGCCGTCGGTATTCTTCTTTTGCTTGTTTCTGCTGGAATCAACATGCTTACGTTTCGTGGTATTGGTATTGAAATTGATCCGCTTCGAGCTCTTTACATGGCTGTTGTCAATACACTCCTGGTGTTTATTAATATTACTCCTAGTGGCATTGGGGTTTCGGAGGGTCTTTTTGTCCTTTCGGGGCAACTCATTCATGTGTCGCCCGGAGTAAGTTTGATTGTGGCACTTATTCAGAGGGCCGTTAATACCCTGGTGCTTGTCTCTTTCGGCTCTTTTGCGAGCTATAGGCTCTCGATAAATAGTAAACATGTCAATGATATTATTGCTTATCCTCCTGCGGAAACTTTAGGCGATCAGTCCCATGGTGTTGTTGAAAATTTGAAATAATGGTAAAATATCACGAATTCGTACCTACTCCTCACCCCTTCATTATGTCTTCAGAGCCAGCTGTGCGACCCCCTCGATCAACTTTTTGGAATCTCGTTGCCCTGTCCGAGATTGTTTTTGTGGTGAAAGCTCTCATCAGTCTTACTCGAAAAATACCTTCAGTTTTGCCGGATGAGGTATGTGTTATCCAGCGAGCACTGCACTTCAGTCAGACGCTTAGAATCGATACGTGTGAGGCTATTAGTGGGCTCCCTGGAGGTGATCCGCTGCCTTTCTACTCTATTGTTGTTTCACCGGTGTATCGTTTTTTTCATGGCTTAACGGCATTTCATGTTGCATTGATTGTGAATGCATTTCTCGTGGCTACCCTTGTCTTCCCGCTCTACGGTATTCTTAAGCGTTTTGTGGCGAGTGCAAAAGCACTATATCTGAGTATTATTGTTATACTTTTCAGTGCTCAGATCGTGATATTTGATTCGACCATGATGACCGAGACCATCTTTATCGTGCTGAATGTTTGGTTTACGTATTTTTACTTGAAGTCATTTGAGGAGCATCGCTGGAGCAATAAGCTGATTGCGGTACTCATTGCAATAGGAGCTGCATTGGCCCGCCCCTTTGGCTTCATCGTTCTTATATCGATGATGGTTAATGAAGCTATCCAAATGAAGGGCAAGGAGCGAAAAATTCTTTTACCGGCACTTGGGCTTGTGGCAGTTATATTCACGGCTGTTACCCTCATATTTTTTAATCCCAATATGCTGGCCAAGTTGTGGAGCTACACCGCTTTCCTTACTCATATCGATGGATGGAAAAATATTGCCCTCGCACTTGTTGAGCAGGTTAATAGCTTCTCGCTTGCAACCTTTTTGATTCCATTGATTGTCTTTTTTGCCTATATTGGCGAGAGAGATTCGAAACCACTCAATGCGATTCGCTGGTATTTGATCGCATATATTACGCTTAATTTTCTTATCAGTGCGCAGCATATCTATGGGTATCTCGTTGCTGAAACTGATCCTGGCCTCTTGACTCGCTATATTAATTCCGCACTTATTTATATCTATATTTTTTCTTTTGCCTTTTTCTTGCGATATGATCGGTTTGAGTTTACTAAAAAAACTACCTTTATTTCAGCTCTTTTTATTATTCTTCTGCTGTTTTTGCCGACTGGATTCAAGCACAGCTTAAGTCCGGAT
>JAHFJT010000057.1 GCA_023245695.1 Candidatus Peregrinibacteria bacterium
GCCATTTCGCTCTTGCCAAGACAAAGTCTTCACCCTAGCATCGGGCAACGGTATTTCATAACCCCTAATCTATGAATCCGAAAAAAAGTGCAGCCCGACTTGTAACAGCAGTTACCATACTGTCACTGTTGATGACGACGAACGGAGTAGTTTTTGCGCAAGAAGCCACAAAGTCGGCAACGCTTCCGCATCACAAAAGCTTCATGAGTGCGTATCAGGAAAAGGTAAAAGAAAAATGGACGAAGAAATTGCAGGAAATACAAAAACAGCTTGATGCGGCCCTGCTTGAAAATGAAAAACTCAAACAGGAAATCGAAGCGTTGAAAAAGCAGCTCCTAGAGCCAAAGCCTGTCACGCCCGCTCCAACTCCAGTAGTCACACCTCCTGCCCCAACACCAGACGTTTCGACAGGTCTGCGGAACGGAATCTTCTACTGGCACCAGACAACGCTGGCTTCTGACGCCGATGCAATTCTCAAAAAAATTGCTTCAGTCAATATCGGCGGCGGTCAGAAAATAAACGAAATCTACTTGAACTTCAGCCGTTCTACCAACTACGCGACCGTCTTGAATAAGCTTCATGCTCAGGGATTCAAGGTGTTTGCACTTATGGGAGATAGCGACTGGGCAACTCCAGGCAAGTGGAATGAGATCCAGCAAAATTACGTCACCGCCATCCAAAAGCAACTCGGTGGAGCGACGGGATTCGATGGCATCATCTTCGACGTTGAGCCATGGGCAGGTCCAACGGCAGCCACATCAGCATGGTGGGCTTCAGCAGCAGCGCCGACCGACTACAGCAACTTCCTCGCAAAATGGAAACAGGCCATCGGAAGTGCGCAGCTCTATGTGACGATCGCCAACTGGCACGATGTACATCACCAGGCTAATCAGAAAGAGTTCCTTCAAAAAGTCTACGCAAGTGCCGCAGATGCCGTGGTGATCATGGACTACTCAACGAGCGACTACATCAGCCGCATCAAGTATGAAATGACGCTTAGCAAGCCAACGATCATCGCCTTCGAGACACACATCCAGGCAGGTGTCGACACCTCCATCGGATTTGATACGCTCAGCGGTGTGCAGAAAGCCGTGACAGACGTACTCAAAACATACAGCAACGTTGCCGGTCTCGCGATGCACGACGAAACATATTTGAGATTTTTCTAAGCGTTAAAGTTAACGACGTCATCTCGTCAGAAATA
This sequence comes from Candidatus Peregrinibacteria bacterium, assembly GCA_023245695.1. Taxonomy (GTDB): domain Bacteria; phylum Patescibacteriota; class Gracilibacteria; order UBA1369; family UBA12463; genus CALREA01. The sequence goes on from JAHFJT010000057.1 coordinate 1,205, forward strand.
GTGAATGATAGGGCTTAAGAGTAACTTCTTGAGCCCTATTCGTAATATGAAATTGAAGCTGAATTCACGGTATATACCCGGCTGAACATTGCCAAGAGAGGGAAATAAGGATATAATGGTCTCAGAAGCAGTATCGAAGATGCATACAAATATATTAAGAGTTATTCACAGGCTCCATCTTTTATCACTAAAGCTTCAGGCCGACTTGTCTAAGTCCGCCTGAAATTTATTTTACAACTTTTTAACCCTTTTTTAGTACATGTCAGACGACAAACTTACGAAGTGGCTTGCAGAGAAACTTCTCGGCACACACGAGCGTAAGACGAGTGCGGCTCCCGCTCCCGTCCCCGCTCCCCCTTCCCCTGCAGCCCAAAAGCCTGCAGCTACGCAACCTTCGGTTGCGGCCGCCCATCCCCGCGCCCCTCAGGGACATAAACCAGCTTCACATTCTGGTTCTCAGCAGCGTCACCAGAGTGGCAATGCACCAGCCCGTTCTCATTCTCCTCATGGCCCTCGCCCAGCGGCACATCACCCGTCTTCGGGTCGTCCCCTTCCGCGTCACCATAATGCACCGCAAGGTGCAGCCGCCCGCTCCCAGTCCCAGCCTTCCGCTAAGCCAGCACCATTTACGAAAACAAGTGGCGCTACTCGTATATTCGCCCTCGGTGGTCTCGACGAAGTTGGACGCAACTGTATGGTTTTTGAACACGAGAAAGATATCTTGATCGTGGATATGGGCTTCCAGTTCCCCGAACAGGATATGCTTGGTATCGACTACATCATTCCTGATGTCTCATATCTCGATGACAAAAAAGATCGTATCCGCGGCATCTTGCTGACTCATGGTCACCTTGATCACGTCGGTGCGATTCCATACATTATCGAACGCCTAGGATTTCCAACTATTTATGGAACCAAGTTGACGCTTGGAATTGTCGAACGAAAGCTCGAAGAGTTTGGGCTTAGTAAGCGCGTGAAGCTCCAGAGCTTCGTCGCCGAAGATCATCTCCGATTTGGTCAGTGGGATGTCGATTTCTTCCGTGTGAATCACAGTATTCCTGATGCCGTCGGTATTATTCTCAAATCCCCAAATGGAACATTCGTGCATACGGGTGACTTCAAATTTGACCTCTCTCCTGCCGGCGATCAGCGTCCTGCGGAATTTGATAAAATAGCAGCACTGAGCCATCAGAACGTCACGGCACTCTTTTCCGACTCGACAAACGCTCTCCGCCCAGGACACACGATGTCTGAACGCGAAGTTGCAAAAACACTCAACGAAATTATCGGAGGTGCAGAAGGGCGTATTATTATCGCTGCATTTTCTTCGCTTATTGCTCGTATCCAGCAGATCATGGACATGGCGCTCAAATATCGCCGAAAGGTGTATATCACCGGTCGAAGCATGATGGAAACGCTCGAAGTCGCGAAGGTGCTTGGGTATCTCAAATATCCAAAGGATCTCGTTCACGACGCAGCTCGCATGGGCAAAGTGCACGATCGAGACACACTCATTCTTACGACAGGAAGCCAAGGTGAAGACGCTTCGGCGCTCGCTCGTATGGCTGCCGGTACGCACCAGATGGTTCGTATCAAGAAAAACGATCTCGTCGTCCTCTCTTCATCACCGATCATCGGTAACGAACGTTCTGTCGCCAAGGTGACAAATAATCTCTGCCGTCTCGGCGTGAAGGTTATCGACAATAAAATGATGGATGTTCATACATCGGGTCACGCGAACCAAGAAGATCTCAAGCTTATGATCACGCTCGTGAAGCCAAAGTATCTGATTCCCGTCCATGGAGAGTACTTTATGCGTCAGGGTCACAAGGAACTTGGTCACCAGCTCGGTATGCCACAAAATCAGGGTATCCTGGTCGAAAACGGCGACGTCATGGAGTTCAAGAACGGAGAAATCCGTGTCACCGGTGAAAAAATTCCTACCGACTACGTGTTGGTCGATGGTCTCGGAACCGGAGATACAAGTAACCAGGTCATTATCGACCGTCAGGGTATGTCAGAAAATGGCGTCCTCGTGGTGCTCCTCTCTCTCGACAAGAAAACGAACAAGCTCATCCGTGATCCAGATATCATCTCACGTGGATTTATCTACATGAGCGAATCTGACGAAGTTATCTCGAAGATCTCACGCGAGGCAAAGGACATTTACAATAAGTGCATATCCAAGAAGGCAGACATGAAACGTGGCGAGCTCAAGAACATGCTCAAGGTCGGTCTCGAAAAGATGATCCACCGCATGATCGAACGCCGCCCACTCATCCTCCCAATCATCGCCGAACTCGACAAAGATGGCGGCCTCTCGAAAGCCCCGCCATCCTTGCACGGCGACGAGCATTGATTCTCAATAAGAATTTTTAAAAAGCACCTGCGATGAGCAGGTGCTTTTTGGCATATTATCTGTACGATTAAATCAGCTGAATATACAGACTGCCCGCCATAAGTAACTGGGCGGCAATCAAACAAGACATCATAACTTCATGCATGACCGAAATTTCCTGATTTCTCAGCGCATAGATGAAGTATATCCAGGCGAATGCATTGAGCGGGAAGAGATAGGTACTGGTAATATTCCAGTCCCCATAAGCCGTAAAATCAAAGTGCCATAAGACAGGAATCACGAGACACGATGCGGCGCACAGGCCAAGAATGAGGAGAAATCTTGAGTCGGGCTCGGAGAAAACAGCATGCATCTTCTTTTTCATCCAGCAAGCCAGGCTGATTAAGCCGAGAGATAGAGGACATGCGAGGAGATAGGCAGAAAGAATATCTACCAGATGGAGCCACGAAAAGAACGAATAAAACGGTCTATTGCGATGTCCAAGACCGACACCATCATTTGAGAACGGCACAAACATGCCGTGATCACTACCACCAGCAATATCACCAAGATTCTCGTGGACCGCATATCGCCATGCGACAAAGGCAGCGAGGGGAAGAATGACCGCGAGGGTTATTCTTACAATATTGTCCTTCGTGAAGAGACTCGCAACCGTTTTTCTCCAGTTATGAGGCACGTATGTACCGACAAGAAATGGAACAGAAATGCCCATCAAGGCGCCAGCCAGATGAGCAGAAACAATGAAGGGAAGCGTAAAAAGTGCAAGAGTAAGCCATTTTTTTGAATATCAAAGATAGATATACTTGGCACAAAAAGTGAAAAAGAGAGCCATGAGCGCAAGCTCAAGAGCCGTCGTTTCAATATAGCCAAAGAGCATCACGGCGTATCCTCCAGTGAGAAGTCCAATAAAGAGGCTCGTTTTTTCAAAACGGTTTTTGCTAATCGTCGATGAAAGTGAATAGAGAGATGCCGTAAAAAGCCCTCCAAATAAAGCTGTAGAAATTTGAATTGCTACGACAGAGCTAGAGGCAACCTGAAACACATCAAGCATTCTCCGGATAAGAATAAAAAAGTGATCGTTGAGAACCGAAGCCTCGTTTATCTTTCCATTCAGAATAAGTCCCGGATAGGCAGCAGCATCGCCAAACGTAGCGTTGAGTTCCGGGGTTACCCGAAAGGAATAAAAAATCCAAAAACTCAGAAGGCCAACGCCTAAAGGTGCCAGCCGTCGGATCCAGGGTTTTTGGAAAAAGTCAGATATTTTCCCCGATTTGAGATTGTTGAAAATAAGCAAAAGGCCAATGAAGGATACGAGAATCGCCATGAGTAAACTGAGCATATTCGCCGTTCGTGCGCCCTGAAACGCCCAACCGAGAGCGAAAGGTATGACGGTATTGTGTCCCCTTGGAACAAAAAATGGAAATGCGCCTGTCTGCGGATGAGCAACCGTCAGCATGGAGCTTGGTATGTATTGAAAAAGGAAAAAGCACACAAAGAGTATGGCTACAGCGATAAAAATCGCTATTGGAACTATTCGAGGAGGAGATATTTGACCCATAAGTATTAGAAGAATAATTTAATGAATCCAAGGATCCCTTGCTTCCATGGCACGCGATGGGATACGCCAGACTGCCCGCTGAATGAGGATAGATTTTTTAAATACCACTCATAATTCCGTATGAAAGCATCTTTGTTGGAATATTTTGGCGCATAGCCAAGCTTATTCTCGGCCTTTTCGATGGAGACATATGAGTCCTTGGAAGCGGTCTCATAGACCCATTTATAGAGTGGCGAAAGCTTGAGAAACTCAAGTATGCGCAAAAGGAAAATAACCGGAGCGGCTGGAAATGGAATGATTTTTTTTCCAAAACCTGCTCGATCCAGCACAACCTGGTAGTCCTCTGCCATGGTCGTAAACTCTTTTGCGGCAATATTGAATACATCATTTACCTTTTCCTCATCTTTCGTTGCGCAGAGATAAATGGCTTCACAGAGGTCTTCGACATCCATGAATTGATAACGATTTTTCCCATCACCAATAATCGGAAAGTTTTTCCCATCTTTTGCCCAGTCATAAAAAAGTGCAAATACCCCAAGGCGTTCTGGTCCGATAAATGTTTTTGGTCTGATAATTGAGACACACATGCCATTTTTCCGATATTCTACACATGCTGCCTCCGCCAGAATTTTTGCCTCACCATAATATCCCACACCGATCAAAGGATCGCTTTCGAGAAGTGGGTGATGATCCGGAATACCGTATACCGCGGTAGAAGAGATGTGGATAAAACGTTTCACGCCATGCTGTTTCGCAGATTCGAGAACATTTTTCGTGCCTTGGATGTCGGTACTGAAGATATCTTCTTTGCTATAAAGAGGAAGCGCAGCCGCACAGTGCACGACGACATCAATATCCTTCATACACCGATCGACCGTTGGAACATCTCGAATATCGCCAATAATGCTTTCGATCCTACCATTTTCCGGATAGTCGAACGGGAGCAAGTCGAGCGAGCGTACCTTGTGTCCACGTTCGAGAAGGAGACGAATCAAATTAATTCCAAGAAAGCCAGATCCGCCAGTAATGAGAAATGAGAGAGGTGTTTCCATAATCAGAGAGGAGAAAAAAGGTTAAAGTGAATGGGTAACAAGAATAATACCAAGGATAATAGTAACAATGCCGACAATCTGAAGTGAGGTAATGGTCTCTTTGAAGAGTAAAAATGAGGCAATAGATATAATAAGA
>JAHFJT010000058.1 GCA_023245695.1 Candidatus Peregrinibacteria bacterium
GCGATCACCTTTGCACGAAAAAAGTTCCTCCCGTACATCGGCATGTCGCTCTACACGACATGGTACATTTTGAAATGGGCCATCATTCCACTGTTTCTCGCCTTTATACTCCTCAATCAAGTCGTGGTCCCGGCATTTGTAGGTGAAGGCTCACTCGCGATGCTGATCTGGTTTGCACAACAAGTGACGCTGAATATCACCAATGCAGCCTTTGCCGTAATTCTTGCGGCGGCGATCATCCTTATTGTTATCCGTGCGATACGCTCCGTCTTCGCACCGTACGCGTTTGTCCAAGATGAGAAAGGAATGAAAGAATCAGTAGAAACCAGTATTGCACTCACAAAAAACCGCTGGTGGCTCACGTTCGGATGCGTATTTCTGATGAACTTCCTCGCCAACTCCATCTCTGCCAATCTCATCAATCGCATCTTCGAGACCTTCCTCGGCACTCAAGGTAGCGCTATCGAGATTACGTATATGATCACACGTGCCCTCGCGGGAGGGGTCATCATGGTCTTCACCGCGTATCTATATCGCGCCATGAAAAAATAAAGATTCGCAGAGCTGGTGCATGTTTCAAAATAGTCTGTGTCCACCCTTGGCTAGACAAAGTTAGACATCATTAAAAAAAGACCCCAGATAATTCCGGGGTCTTTTATTTTTTGAATTAAGCGTGACGCTCAGTATTCAAATGAAGATTTACTTCATTTCAACCTTAGCACCTGCCTCTTCGAGAACCTTCTTCAACTTCTCGCCTTCTGCACGGTCGATACCTTCCTTAACCGGCTTAGGTGCGCCGTCTACGAGGTCCTTAGCCTCCTTGAGTCCGAGACCAGTAGCCTCACGGACTGCCTTGATAACGTTGATCTTCTGTGCGCCTCCGTCTACGAGAGTAACGGTGACAGTTGAGCTAGCTTCTTCAGCAGCACCACCAGCAGATGGCATAGCACCCATCATCATAGGAGCAGCAGCGGTTACGCCGAACTTCTCTTCCATAGCCTTTACAAGGTTTGAAAGATCGAGGACTGAGAGCTTTTCAACAGCCTCGAGAATCTTCTGAGCATCTGAACTAAGTTCCATAGGAATAGTTGGTTAAAATAAATGTGAAATAATATATAGGGGGACAAATACGGGGACGGGAGCAAAAGCTCGCTGCTTACGCAGCTCGCTTGGCAACAGCGTCGAGCGTACGAACGAACTTCGACAAGAGACCATGAAGGTTTCCGTGGAAGCCCTGGATTGGTGACTTCATCATGTAGACAAGCTTTGCGAGGAGTTCCTCCTTACCTGGGAGTGACGCATACTCGAGCGCTTCTTTACCTGAGAGTACCTTGCCTTCAAAGAGACCTCCGAGAAGACCGAGCTTCTCGTGAGTTTTTGCGAGACTCTTGAGGAGTCTTGCTGGAGCAATAGGGTCTTCGAAGCCGACAGCCATAGCAACTGATCCTTCCATGACATCTCGTGGAATTTCAGTGTAGCCCTGTTCCTGTGCAGCCTTGCGGATCAATGTCTTTTTAGCGACCTTGTATCCGACCTTGTTTGCTCGTAACTCTCTTCGAATAGTCTGAACAGCGCCGACAGAGAGTCCTCGGAAGTCTGCGAAGAAGACGGATTTGCCTTCCTTGAAGAGCTCCTGAACCTCAGCGTACATTTCCTGTTTTTTTGCTTTCGATACAGCCATAGGAGTTGGTGGTTAGAGAATAAAAGTGGTGATTTTAGAGCGTTGTGCGCTCTCAGCCGGTTAATAGACGTACAAAAAAATCCCTGCGCAGAGCAGAGACTTCAGTCAGCTTTATTTTTGGCCTTTCAGCTTTGAATAAAGAGTGCAATCTGCGGGGGACTTCTGCCCGTTTTCCTGTGCCTTTCGGCTTTGGTTGGGCTGCCACCGGTCTCTGATGCGGTAGGAGATTACAGGGGGAAGCTGCTGATTGTCAAATGGATTTGCAGGTTTTTTGAGGGGTGGGTATAATAAAGATACATTCGAGATTTTCTCGCGACCCCACTCAGAAATGAGTGGGACATATTTTTATAAGAGATTACGAGTAGAGATCAATAAAACCAGCTTTTATTTTTGAAAAATCTACATCGTCGAGTCGACCAATTTTCGACCAAAGTCTTCGATGATCAATGGCTCTAGCCTGATGAAGACATGCAGCCATAATTTTAGCCTGATGCCGGAATTGAATATACCATGTGCCTTCCTTGAGCTTGGTTGTCGTTGGTATAACAAAATAAAAGCCACGAGCGAGTTTTTTAAGAACAACAACTGGCCGTGAAAATTTATGACTTTTCCCATTTATTTCTTTTCCCACATTTTCACCAACACATGTCCACCAGACATCGCCCTCATTGACATGGGGTGATTGAATGACTTTTTCATCAAGGCGAGCTTTGAGGCCAATCCATTCTAAGAATCGTTTCATGTAGCGGTATGTAAAATAATATCTTTCATAATACCGAAGAGATCTAACAAAATGCTTACAAAAAGATGAATAATTTTAAAGCTGCTCAATTCCGTCCTAGGCCGGTACAGCACATCAGAAATCCATAACCCAAAGCTAAAAATTGACAAAATAAAAAATAAATATATAATGTGCGCTTAGCCATATAGACAGGTATGACCACTCTCAACACCTCAAAACCCCTCGACAGCACCTCATTTGACCTTCTGAAAGCTCAGGCCTGGTTTCCGAAATCCGCACCAGTTTTTAGGGCTATCATCGAGCATGGGCAGACGACGACAATGGAGGATCTTGCCGAAGATCCGGTGGCAGGTCGTGAGTGGATGAAAAAACACTACTCCCTTCTCAAGAAACTCGAACTTACGCTCGTACCGGAGCTCATGGGTATTCTCAAGTTTAATGATAACAATCTGAATGACGATCAGCGCGCAACGCTCGTAAAGCAAATCAGCATCCGTCTTCGAGAAGTCCTCCGGTGTGATCCCAATGAAATTATTGCGGAAAATGACGACAAGCTTACGCGCTTCATGAAGGGAAGTCTGCATCGCTCCATGCAGCTTAAATGGTTTATGGAATGCCTCAACGATCGCCGCTATCGTGGCATTATCCTCGGAAGATGTGAGCAGGTAAGGGATGCATTTCAGGGTGCGATGGAAGAAGACGATGCCCTCACCGCGCAAATGATGATATCGATGAACGAGGCTGAGGGATATCTGACGATGATGCAGGATTACCTTGAAAAATTTCAACTCAGTGTACCGGACAATGCTCGACTGGCGACCACGACGCTCAAAAGTATGAATGCGGATCTTTTTTCGGATATCCAGGCGCATCAAGCCTATGAGGTTGCCGATTCATATACGATCGTCAAAGACCTCACTCCTGAGTCAATAATGGTCATAATGGCATCGTGTAGCCGCGCACCAGTGTTTGGATGGGAAGGAAAGGCGATCGGTATCGCGTCCATGGAAAGTGGCATGTACGAAGAGGCATTTCGAAATGGAGAAGTGAGCGTAGAGGCTCTGAAAAGCACAAAAGCAATAGCCGAGAAAATTCAGAAAATAATGGGTGTGCAAGAAAGTGATGTTCCGCCTGAATGGAGTGAAGACGATAATCAAGAAGATATTGGTACCTCGATGCTTGCGAATTCCGCCTCTATTCCGTACATCGTAACCTGGGAGGGGCGAGTGAAAATTCCAGAAAGTACGGTAGGATTTGATGAACTTTTTTCGGCAATTTTGAAAGACAAAGAAAAGGGTGAGTACTATGCTGAAGTATTGAGATTCCAGCTTTTGTGGTATCTTCGGGCACTCACGTGCCGAAGCGAGATGCAGCCAAAAGACACCTCTCCAAGCAAGGTTATCAAAACGGTGCACAAGCCAAAACAGATTCCTTCGACGATTCGACTGAAGATGTTTCCGCGCGAATCCCAGTCGCCAAAACCAGTCGTGCCGCCGATGTTGAGTCCAGAAAATTCACAACCAGAGTCGGAAAATAATCCCCGAAAATCTCCGATCGAACACAAACGAAAACTCCCAAAAGGATTTTTTGCAACCCCTGCCGCGGTCACAGAGGCTGTGAAGCATGGTATCAACCTAGCGCAGGAGGTTCAAGATGATGGAGCCATTCGATACATCGAGACCTTTGTTCGTCCACGAAAGCTCGATACTCAGCACAGCGACGCAGTGAAAATTACAACCATTCAAGCAAGAATCCGAGAAAGTGCCGCTAGTCAAATGGCATCCAATGGCGTTGACAAGCGAGGAATCCCATTATAGAGTGTCGCCTCTTTTTATAATGCCACATGTCACCACCAGTGCGACCTAAATCAATTGAGCATACCAGCGGCTCCAAAGAAGCCATCTCGATCTCTGTGTACGACCAAGTGACTGAGCAAGGCATACGCGTGAGTCGTTTTTCGCAGGGACAAGAGACACAAAGGACCCAGAAATATCGCAGAGATATAGAGCCATTATCTCCGCTTGAACAAGAGACGGTCCAGCATGTGTGCGCAGTGATGATCCAGGCGGGCGTATCGCCAAGTGACATACTTTGCGTCGAAATCCCAAATGGGTGCCTCATCGAAGTACCAAGAATGGAACGGCGCATAAGTATTCAAGAAGGTATTTGCCATATTTTCACACCTACAAGCGTGCGATCGAGCATACTCACAGATAGTAAAGAAGGAAGGCAGGCCATCGAAGAAGTCCTCATGTATGATATCGATGATCAGGAAGTGTTTGAGAAGATGAGCGCAGAAGAAAGGCCAAAAAACAAACCAGGAGAAAAAGTCGATATCGATGCCTTTATTAACGATCGAAAAAATATTCTCTGGCGTCAGCGTTACATTGATCACAAAACCCCGGGTGAAGTACGAGCCGCTGAGCAGGAGAGCGAGAGGTATATTGCTCAACTGATGAGCACAGTCCGAAGAAAGCTTACGGCACAGGATTTGTGTTACCTCGAGCCTGAGGACGCAAAAAAAATTCGTATTGAGAAGATGACTTTGGATGCGATCGGAGAGCGCCTTGGAGTGAGGTATTCGGTGTCTACTGAACTCGGACTTTTGGAGTTTGCTGCCAAGGTTCATGGAGCAGACAATCCCATCGTGAGACGAGCTATCGCAGGTTTTGAGCGAGACATGAGAGAGAAAAATACACTCTCGGGAACATGGAGAAGTATAAAAGCAGGTACATCTGCAGCAATTCTGAGTCTCATAGTGCTCAGTGGATGTAGCGATCTCTCGGTATCAAATACACAAACAAGTGCCGATGCATCAGCATCGGCTTCAGATGGAGAACTTCGAAACATGGGAGACACGAAAAAAACGGAAAATGATGTCATGATGGTGGAGGAGATTCAAATGGAGGAAGTTCAAAGTGATATTCCTGTGCCAACCGACGCAACTGAAACAAAGGATACCAAGGATATAAGTACCGGAAAGGACATCACGATATGCGCCGACGTCTACATTGCAGGCATGCAAAATCTGAAGGCGAAAAGTGTCATTGGACAGACCGCAAACGATATAATGTCTTTCACAAAGAACGATCCGGATAATGGGAGTGCCATGCCGAACGCTATAGGATTGAGTCGTCCGACCGGAGTTCTCGTTGATACGGTTTATCATCGCATTTTTATAAGTGATCGGCAGAATAATCGTATCGTGGTGCACCAACTCGATGCCACGAATAATATGATCGATGCCATCGCAGATGGCGTCCTCGGTCAGGCGAACTTTTCTGGATCAGATTCAGATACAACGTCAACTGGAGTAAACGGGCCATTTCAATTAGCACTGGATAATGTAAATAATCGTCTCTTCGCAACAGATTTCGGAAATAACCGTGTCCTCATCTACGACGTCGCAAGTATCACGAACGGAGAAAGCGCGATCAACGTCCTCGGGCAAATAAACTTCACGACATCAGTATCTGCAACAACCCAAGATGGGCTCTTTAGTCCTGGAGAGTTAACATACGACAGCGTCAAAAAGCACCTCTTCGTAGCTGATGCATGGAATAACCGTGTCCTCATCTACGACGTCGCAAGTATCACGAACGGAGAAAGCGCGATCAACGTCCTCGGACAAACCGACTTCATCGCATCAGCTCCATCGACAACCCAAAATGGCCTACACTTTCCATCAGGACTGGCACTTGATCCGTTACACGGCAGACTGTTTGTATCGGACGGATCGAATAATCGAGTACTCGCGTACCAAACTGGTAATATCACAAACGGTCAAAATGCGAGCCAAGTTCTTGGGCAACCGAGCTTTTCCGAGAAGGAGCCATCGGTCACACAGAGTGGCTTTATGGGACCAGATGGACTTG
>JAHFJT010000059.1 GCA_023245695.1 Candidatus Peregrinibacteria bacterium
CGCGGCAACTTTAGCGGCATCGAGTCCAATCAAGCCAAGGGCTCCAAAGAAAAGAGGTCGGAGAATGGTATTGTTGTCATCCTTTCTTGTGACGTGCCACAGGAGCGCAGAAATTGCGGTTGCGACAATAAGAATACTTGGGACGTCACCTCGCATCGCACCTTTGTAGAGATTGACCACGCCATCTTCGACTTTTTTGATGAGCGAAAATTCACTCAAATTATTCAAGGCAACTTTTGCCTGTTCGATCGCCCTACGACGATTGCCCGTGCCCTCAGAAATGGCGATAAGCGTCTTTCTTCCAACATCAAACTCAGCGCTGTTTTCTGGCTGCTGGAGCGCAGAAATGAGAATCTGTTTATTTCTACCTTCTGGAAGAAGTTTTTCAAGAGTAGGGATCGCAGACTTTGGATCCTTGGCCCACTCGCTGGCATCGATGTGCTCATGTTCAAATTTTTTCAAAATATCACCCGCACCTTCTGCGGTAGAAAGTTCGGCCTTCAAATCGGCGAGACCTTTTTTGGTTTCATCGAGGGTGAAGTTTTCTTTCGGCGCCTGCGGCGCCGCAGATGGTACTTCTGAATTCGGTGTTGGTGTGTTGTTGGTGTCCATAGTGAGAGAGGGAAGCGAATGAGTTAGTCTGAGCTAGAGTTTTTGAGGTCGACGAGATCTTCAGTAAGTTCGGTTCTAAGTGTCTCAAGAGCGAGCGCGAGCTTTTCTGCGAAGTTCGGAATATGGTCGATCGCACCGGCGATCACCGACATTTCTTCATCGTCATTGAGCTCTTTTCCTTCTACTCCATTGAGAATTTTCTGAAACTCATCTTCTGGAAGTTCCTGAATAATCAAGGCAATAAGCCGTTTATCGACACGATTGATAATCAACTCTCGCATCATTTCACGCTGCTCCGGCGTAACCTCGGAGATCGGAAGCGTATTGAGTACCTCTTCCACGAACTGGTTGAGGAGCGTCTGAAGTGATAATTCGTTCTGTGACATGTGAGTGAGAGTTGTGAGGTAAAAGTAAGTCGAGGAAAATATTAATGATGTGCACCGCCTCCACCGTGGTCACCTCCACCGTGGTCACCTCCACCATGGCCGTGGCCATGTCCACCCTTGAGGAATGGAGGAAGAGGTGAGTAATTTTTACCCATAGTCTTCGGATTGAGACTGTAATTGAGCGCCTTTCCGAGGAAGGTTCCCATGAACCACTTTGGTGCTTTGGTAATTTTTTTAGCACTTGCCCAACCACTCTTAACCTTTCGTCCTGCCCACGCAAACGGTCCACGACCCTTCGCATTCTTCCACGTATTCTTCACATTCTGTCCCGTGCGAATCGCCAGCAACTTCGCCCACATCCCACGCCCCGCATCAATCCCATTATCCTTGAGCTCTTTCATTGCATCTTTAATGGTGAGTTCGCCGTTGCGGACACGGTTTTTTACATCTTCGATAATGTGCTTTTCTTGTTCTTTGACGAACTTCTTATTCGTAATCGCATCAAAGAGGAGCGCGTCGTTGACGCCACTACGTGCGGTTTCTAGAGAGTCATCATTCGCAAGAAGTTTTGCAAGTTTCTCATCAAAGGTTCCTGGCGCTGCCATAACAGATCTGAATTTTTCCTCATCGCGAAGAATGTTCAAGTTACGCACCATGCCAGTGAGAAGCGGAACATCAGCCTCTCGAAGTACTTGATTATCATGACCTCGAAGCACTCCCTGAAGATGCGCAATCAGGTGTGGAACATCGTTAGTGACATCCATACCTGCATGCTGCATAGCGGCACGAAGTTCCGATCTCTCCATCTGTTTATCAAGTTTGAGTTTTGCAAATGGTCGCGCATCATTGATGCCGAGATATCTAAAGGTAGCGAGAATATTATTAAGATCAGGAAGGAATCGTACTCGATCACGACGATTAACACGTCCCCGCGCCACGATTTCTGATCGTACGCGCAATGCCTCAAGGGTAGTAGCATCCTTTGCTTCTGAAAGCATAAAACGAACTGCCATCGCTGCTCTAGGAGCCAAATTTCGCTGCTGTTCAGCATTCATGGCCGGTGTACCAGGGGCACCACCATTTCCAGGAACCTGTGTAATGTGTCGGTAGTAGATCCGATACAAAAACATTTCCGGCGTAATAGTCTCATGTGTTACCTGCGCTGTTTGAGCATTTCGTGCTCGCCCAATCTCATCATGTGCATGATGCTGAATATGGTCCCATGCGTCCTGAAGCTCTCCACCATTTACGATTGCCAATGCCGCGTCCATATCGGCGAATTGATGAGCTGCTGGATCGTATACAAGATGGTCTCGAAGATGTTCCAATTCTTCTACTGCATGCTGGAGCTCGACAGGTGTAGTCGGCAAAGTTCCACCATAAAAGCGAGTAATATCACTCAATAAATCCTGAGCATGATCTCGAAAAGAAAAGCCAAGCTCTTCAAGGTGATGTATTCTTTGCTGGGCATTTGTCAGTTCTGTGCGCAGACGATCTCGATCAGCGGTTGCTCGAGAGAGCTGTGCTGTTGCGGCGGCTACGGCAGCTGGCGTTCCAGTGCCTGCTGCAAGATTCGTTTGTGCTGTATCGAGTTCTCCCTGTCGCGTGACGACAAGATTCTCGGCAGCCTGCATAGGAGGAACGGCAGGTACGACACCTGCGGGAACAGTCACGTTAACTCTATTAACAATTGCTTGCTGTGCATGGATCTCGTGGTTCAATCCGTGTCTCGCACCAGTTCGTACAGCATTTGCAGCAGTAGTAATCTGAGGAATTCGCTGTCCAGCTTGTGTGAGTATTTGTTCCATTTGCTCTGGAGGACGACCACCAGCAGCAGCTGCAGCCTGACCATCGAGAGCTTCCTGAATAAAGGTATTTCTATTAACGCCACCTACATTTTGGATCAAAATTCTCAGTGCTACTAAAAGCGCCGGATGATCACGCATATTGTCGGCGACATTTCTTCCAAGACGTTGACGAAGAGTAGCGAGAATTTCAGCTCCTGCAGGACCGAGTCCGTCTATTTGACCACGGATATCGCCTGCATCAAGTAATCCAGCCTGCCCAACTTCACGCTGTGCACGAAGATCTGCGGCTGCATTTCCTGCACCCTGATGAAAGAATCGTTCTTGTCGTCTCTGTTCTTCAGTAGGGCGATCTCGTCGAAACCAGTCTAGTGTCTGTCGACCAAGACCTCCCCCCCGATTCATCTGGCGCAATTGATCTCGTGCTCGATTCCGAACGACCACAGAAGGATTGCCTTGAGCCACGAGAGCTCGATTAACATCCGCACTCACATTTTCTTGAATATTTCGAGTAACAGCTTCGTGTGGAATCGCAACGTTGTTATACAAATTCTCTACCGCATTGAGAGCATCTCTCGTATGAGGAGTAGAAGTATTGCGATTGTTATCGCCATGAGCCCGAAAATTTGGGGAATTTGCTGCCATGTCTGAGACATTAAATTATTCTACCTATTATAGCACAGAAACTTAGTATTGCCAATAGCTTCAATCCGGGGTAGGCTTACCGAGCGCAGATTTTAGGGTTTAAAGCCGATAAAATCGCAAGCCGTACCTATTTTAACCACATCCCCATGAAAGTCACGAAAGAGCTCCTTGGAAAGTCACAGGCAAAGCTGACGATTGCCCTCGACGAGCAGGAAATTCAAGATTATAAGCAAAAAGCAGCGAAGAGACTCAGCGAGCAGGTGAAGATTCCGGGGTTCCGACCAGGAACGGCGGGGTATGAGGTGGTGAAGTTGCATGTGGGTGAGGCGGGAATTATCCGCCAGATGATCGACCTCGCATTGCCAGAGACCTATTCCAAAGCTGTTACCGACGAAAAGCTTCCAGTCGTATCTCGACCAGATGTGCACATCGTCTCAGAAGAGCCGCTCGTCTACGAAGCGACCGTTGCGCTCCTTCCAGATGTCAAAGTCACGGATTATAAGAGTATCAAAGTCGAGTCCGACGCCGTGAAGCTCGAAGACAAGGATGTCGACAACGTGCTCGACAACCTCCGAAAGTATTACGCGACGTACACACCAATCGACCGACCGGTGCAGAAGGGCGATAAAGTCGAGATCGATTTCAACGGAACTGACACAGAAGGGAAGCCACTTGAGGGTACCGCAAGCAAGAACCATCCGCTCGTTGTCGGCGACAACTCGCTCATCCCGGGCTTCGAGGACAACCTCATTGGCATGAAACTCGGCGAGACCAAGACCTTCGCGGTCACCTTTCCAAAGGACTACCACGCCGCTCAGTTCCAGGGCAAAGTCGTAAACTTCGAGACCACTATCCAGAAAGCTGATGAGTCACACCTCCCAGAGGTCACCGACGAGTTCGCTGAGAAGGTAACCGGTGAAAAGAAAACCGTCGAAGAGCTCAAGGCCGACATCCAAAAAAATCTCGAACTTCAGCGAAACAACGAAGAGAAGATGCGACAGGAGGACAAGCTCCTCGAGAAGATTCTTGAGAAGACCGAGGTTGAAATTCCAGAGCAACTCATCACCGAAGAAGTCGACTACATCCTCGAAGACATGAAGGCTGACCTTGCAGAAAAGGGCATCACCTTCGAGCAGTTCCTCAAGGGCACCAAGAAAACCCAGGAAGATCTCGAAAAAGAGAACCGAAAGGAAGCTGAAAAGCGTATCAAGATTCGTCTCGCGCTCCAGTTCCTCTTCACCGAGGAGAAGATTGAGGTCGAGGACAAGGATATGGACGTTGAGCTCGCTGAGATTGTCGCAAGTTACCCAGAGGGCGACCGAGTAAAGGCGATCGAGCAGTACAAGAAGGATCACCAGATGATGCTTCGTGTAAAGAACCGAGCGATGCTTCGAAAACTCTTCGATAAACTCCTCGATCGAAAGACAGCGTAATTCGAGAAATACTGTTGCTTAGTGATACAAAAAATTATACAGTGCTGACGTCCCTGTATAATTTATGTATACATGCTCAAAAATCTCTTCACCTCGAGCACTCGAATCAAACTTCTGACCCTTTTTCTTCTTCATCCGGATGATGAGTATTTCATCCGTGAGTTGACGAGAAAACTCGATGAACAGATCAATTCTGTCCGTCGTGAACTTGATAATCTCAAAAAAATTGGCTTGCTGAAGAGCAAATTCAAGCTCCGAAAAAAGTTCTACGTCGTCGACAAAAACTTCGTCATCTTCCAGGAGCTGCGAAGTATCATCCTCAAAACGATGAGCAATCACGAGGAGATTTCCAAGAAGCTCTCCAAGTGCGGCAACGTCGACTACATGGTGCTCAGCGGTATTTTTGTGAATAAAAACTCGACCGTCGACCTTCTCATGGTCGGTGACAATATCAATAAAGATCGACTCGAAACCATTCTCAACTCCGAGGTCGCGACCAAGCGTCCGGTTCGGTACAGCATCCTTTCCAAGGATGACTTCCTCTACCGTCTCGAGTGCAAGGACCGATTCTTGACCGATATCCTCAGGGACATCGAAAACATCGTCGCAATCAACAAACTGACGATTCCGGAGCTCGTAGCCTAAGGCCCAAGCCTATATCTCGCTCTTTCAGCTTTATATTTGCCTTGCAATCCCAATCCAAAATCCATATAATCTCCCCGCACTCTAATTTCACAAACCATGAAAGCTCTCGACATCATCCACGCAGAAACTCTTAAGAAAGTCGTCCCAGACGTAAAACCTGGTCACACCGTTCAAGTCTACCAGCGTATTCGAGAAGGAGAAAAAGAGCGAGTACAGATGTTTGAGGGTGTGGTTATCGCTGTTGGAAGCGGAACAGGCACGAGCAAGACATTCACCGTCCGAAAGGTCGTTGATGGCGTTGGAGTAGAAAAGGTCTACCCAATCTACGGTTCTACTATTGAAAAAATCGTTCTTAAGAAAGAGGCTAAGGTTCGACGAGCAAAGCTCTACTTCCTCCGTACAGCGGTTGGAAAGGCTGGCCGTCTCAAGGAAACCATGATCAAAGAGATCAAGGCTCCAAAGGCAGAAAAGGCTGATATGGGCATTAAGGTTGAGGAGGTACCTGCAGAGGTAGCTGCCGAAGTCGAACAGATGGCTGAGTAATTCGTAACCGCCAGCGACTATGGCGACCACGAAGACTTCACCGAAAACCATCAACATCCTGATCTGTGGAAACTACGGAGCGGGAAATTTTGGCGATGAACTTATTTTGAAAGGGCTCCTCAAGGTCGTCCGTCAACGTCCTCGTGCTCAGATTATCGTGACGAGTGGGAATCC
>JAHFJT010000060.1 GCA_023245695.1 Candidatus Peregrinibacteria bacterium
TCATCGCCATATTCGGACCCGGAACAAACTGCCCAATCACATACGCATCAATAAAGCCCTTGGTCGTCACCCAGTGATGCTGCTCAACCACAATTCGCTGAACCTCCGGCAGCGCGCCAAACACTCCACCAAATGAGATGAAGCTCACCCGAAAAAACGCCAAAAATATATCAAGATAGATCATGCGAGAAATTCAATAAGAAGACAGGAGACGAGACCACCCACGAGCGTCACGACAAAAGAGATCCCTGAAAGGCCCGCGACAACCAGCACAAAAACAGTCACCAATCGAAAAAGATACTTCACACGCGGAAGCGGCCCACGTATATGATGCCCGCGCAATCCCACAAAAATCTGTGCGATAAATATCGTGAAAATCGCGATCGATCCAATCGAAAATCCCTGAAAAATTCTCGCAATATCCGGCTGCTGAATCGGCACAAACCAGAGCACCAAAAGTGCCAAAATCGCACCCGGCGCCGTCAAGGCCACGACGCCCGCCACCGCCGCCACATTCCCAAAAAACTTGTACCCAATGTACGCAGCCAGATTCACCAAGTTCGACCCCGGAAGCACCGACGTAATCGTATAGATCTCCTGGAACTCCTCCGCCGTCAGCCACTTTTTCTCCACGACCACCGCATCTCGATACATCATCGCCCTCCCCGATCCTCCAAACGCTAACGCGCCAATCCGCAAACACAACAAGAGCCAGTCCCGAAGCACGGGAGAAGACGAAGAGCGTGACAAATTAAGACTCATACAAAGAATTTATTTTCTTGATACAATACGTTTCGCTGCAAGCAAGCACCCAGCAAAAAAATAAAGCAAAATATTTCCAGAAATCGTAGAAAAATTCATGCCATAGTATGCGAGGATAGAAAAAATAGAAGCGATAGAAAAAAGAAATATCTTCTCATGATCCATCTCGGATTTTTTATATTTTACAGAAAGATAATGTCTTATGGCATTCCAGAGAAGAACGATCCAAAATGCCATATAGGCAAAAAAACCTACAATCCCCTGCATAACAAGCACATCGAGAAACTCATTATGTGTCCGGTCGATATAAAAAATGTCGTTCGACTTGAGGTACGCCGGAAGATAAGGCTCAATGCGGCCAGCAATCGCCTCCTGGCCAGTGCCAAGAATAGGCCGTTCAAGAAAGAGCTGTAGACCGGCCTTTTGTAAGTATACACGTGTTGTCACCGATCCCACGTTGTCCTCTGTTAAAGAAAGGCGATGAAAAAGCTGTGTTTCAGTAAATTTTTGGAACACAAAAATACCTACAGATAAAACAATAACGAATCCGGTAATTATGACCATTCGATAGAGCTTCCTTTTTCGAGCCACAAGAAGAGCGATAATGAGAAATCCAAGAATTGATCCAATCCAGGCACTTCGGCAACCAGTCAAAAACAAAGTAACAAGCGTAACTCCAAGACCAGCAAAAGAAATAAGGCGAACAAATCGAGACGTTGAGTTAAAGAAAAAACTAAATATTGGAATGAGGCCAATTAAAAATACGGCAAGATAATTAGGGTTCCCAAAGGTACCATAAGCCCTATACCGAAATGCGGCTATATCAAGAAAAGGGGTGTCGACAAAAAACGGAAGGAGCGACACGGCAGAGGTGACAACGGCCGATCCGACAAGCCACCCAAAGAAAATCCTACGAAAAGATACGGAAGAAGGAAAATGCTGAAAAATATAGACAACATTCAAAAAATAGACAGCGATAGTAAGCTGGGCAATCAGTCCCTGAAAACGGTATGGAGCTCCGCTCAGTGACAACGAACGATCAGTAGAAAAAATAAAAGCGATGAGTTCCGCAAGCACCATAACACCAAAAAGTTTTAACTCAATCGGAAGTCGTCGAAACGAAAAAGATGACTCATCAGATATTCTTTGAGCGAGAGTAATGATCGTTAAAACACCAGTTGCAATGATAAAGAAAATAGCCTTCGGGTACTCAAAAGAGTCAGTATAAAACCATGGAGCAAAAAATAACGCAGCAGCCCAAACCAACACACCGAGAATAATTGCCTGGAGTCGAGTAAAGATACTCATAGGGGATTTACTAGATTAAGTCCATCATAGGTAAGTATACTGAGTGAGTCAACGCACTATCCCCTTCCCCATATGAAAAACATCGCGAAGAAAAGCATCATTACAGTCTCCATCTTTGCGTGCGTACTTGGAGTATCATACTATATCGTCATTCCAGCCATAAAGATTGCAAGCATTAAGCATATTATTTATGAAATTCCAAAACTCCCAGGATTTGAAGGAAGTACGGTGGTGGTCGAAGCAAAATACGAAGACTCAAAAAACAGCATTATCAGTCAAAATACGGCGGTACCCATTCACCCAGGCTCAAATTACAAACTTTTAACAGCAGCAGCAAGCCTTTATTACCTCACGCCCGACTTCACGTTTAAGACAAATTTTTATATACTCAAAAGTGGCGGAAAAGAACATCTCATTATAGAAGGGTATGGCGATCCAACATTTCACTGGGAAGATATTCAAGCTATGGCGCTAAAAATAAAACAGGCGAATGTTCATATCACTGGAAACATCTATTATGACGATCGGTTTTTCAACGGAGAGCAGTACGGGCCTAACTGGAAAGAAGAGTGGAAGAGCATTCACTATGCTGTACCTATTTCTGCACTTCAGATCGACGATAACATCCTCTACATTCAGGGGAAAGGAAGTACAGTGAAAAAAAACTTACACACTCAAACAGCTGCCCTTCAAAATTATCCATCGATCATTGATCATCGCGCACTTGTTGACCACGGAGAGCCTTACAAAATCAGCGCCACCATGTCGGACAAGAATATCATCACACTCGAAGGGGAAACCTCTGGAGACAACGATTTTACAACTTCGACAAATATACAAAATCCTAGCCTGGATACTGCTGAAGTTTTCAAACAAGAGCTCGTTGCATTGGGCGTAGCAAATAATCAGACAAGCGTTCTACCATTAACAGAATCAACACTACCAACGCAAGTAACTACCAAAAAACTCATCTATCAATACGTCTCAGCGCCACTGAGCGACATCATAAAAAAAATGCTCACTTTTAGTAAAAATAACTACGGAGAGACACTCATCCGTGTACTGGGTGAAGAAAAAAACAAAATATCTCAGGCGCATGGAAGTCAGGCAAAGGGCGTTGAACTTCTTCAAAAATTTCTCACAACAGAAGTAAAAATTGAGCCAGAAGATTTTATCGGACTCGACGGGTCTGGCATGTCTCCTTCTTCCCGCATTACTGGGCGCGCTATCATCCAGCTCTTTGAATATATTAATAAACAGAGGTGGAAAGAGCTCTTCTGGTCAGCCCTCCCAACATCAAATAACGAAGGAACACTCCGCTATCGGTTTCTCAGTGCGCAAATTACCGATCAAGTTATCGCCAAAACTGGAACTCATGATTTCGCTTCGAGCCTATCAGGAAAAATCCCTCGAACTCACGACACCATCCTCTTCAGTATTCACATTTTTAATCACCATATTCCAAGTGAATACACTGGAATAACCGTCCACCCAGTGATCGACACAATCGTCAAACTTCTGGATGAACGGTTATAATTTCCCAAGAACTAAAGCGCACTACTTCCCTCGAACCTTTACATTCATCTGAAGTTTTTCAACAGGAACATTTGGCGCAATATACTTATGCATCTCTCTTTCATCGCGAGTTCGCATGCATGGATTTGGAGCAGATGCAGGTGCACGACGATCATCATCTCGTCTACGAGTTCCAGATACTGGAGAGCTCAATGGCTTTGGGGTGACAGCAGCACTCACGGCACAAGGACCACTCAAAGGGGAACCGAAGTCACCTTTGAAAAATCTCCCCTGAGCCACGACGCCAACGATAACGACAGCGAGAACGGCGACAGCCGACAGAACAATATAGAGCTTTTTCTGCATAAACTTTTATTTTTATATAATAAATGTAAGTAATACTATTATAACACATAATGATATATAAATCAATTACACAGCCCCCCTCACAAAGAGGCAGAAATCAAAGCTAAAAAGAGGTCATTTTAGGTAAATCCTCCAAAAGAACCTGAGAATAGATCGCACTGGCAGCCCCCGTCTGATGTGCCCATTCTCGATCTCCATACGAAAAGTGCCAGAACTCACCGTCAAATGGAACAAAACCGGCATGCTGCATAACCTCTCTAAGCAACGTTCGATTCGTCAACGCCACTTCATCAATCTCAGGACTGAACGTATAAATCCGTCGCCCCGCCTCGACGTACTCTTCCCGATGAACACCGACACCCATGTCGAGATCCTGAGAGGTACGAATATTTGTGATCGTCGCATCCACCGCACCACCCGTTGGATGACCTGCAACTTCTGGAAACGCGATGAGATTGTGCGCCATATTCCTCCAATACACTGGACCACCATCAGGATACTGCTTTTTCATTTTCTGGATAATCGCCTCAAAATATCGCTGCTGAACTTCAAGCGCACGATACGCATAAAAAACCTTTAGTCGAAGATCGCTCTGGATCGCCTTGAGCTCAAGCCCCGCACCCAGCAGTCTATCAAAAACCTGTTTCCGCAGATACATAACCTCTCCCACCAGCGGGATCATATCGGCACTATTGTGAAACGATAGCACCAATGGGTCTGCGTCCGGAACCCTTACCAGCGGCTCCCCCGACTCCTCTACAGGAACTTCGAGGAGCTGATCAACCGTCGGAAATCCAGATTCGATATCTTCATAGGTCATACGAGGCACATTGTACTATAAATAAAAAATCAGGCAAGCATGCGTGATGCAAAATCAACTCACAATATCCAGTAAGCGGAAGTAAGCGTATAGTCAGAACATGATGAACAAAAAAATCCTTCCACTTGTCGGCTCAATACTCTTCTGTGAAATGGCCGGAATCGTAGGTGCCGTATTTACTACCTCCGCCATCTCCACTTGGTACAGCACGATCAATAAACCATCGTTCAATCCCCCATCCTGGGTATTTGGACCGACTTGGACGCTGCTCTATGCTCTGATGGGCATTTCTCTCTTTTTGGTATGGACACACTCGAATCGAGATACGCAAAGACGAAAAGCGCTCTCCATTTTCTTCATTCAACTTTTCTTAAACGCAATCTGGTCACCCATTTTCTTTGGACTTCATGCACCTCTCGCAGCCTTCATTGTGATCATGCTCCTTTGGCTTTCCATCGTATTCACCATTGTCATCTTCTGGAAAATTTCCAGAACAGCTGCGATGCTACTCGTGCCCTACCTCGCTTGGGTGAGCTTTGCGAGCCTCCTGAACTTCTCAATATGGCAGCTCAATATGTAAAAAACTCACCATTGAGAATGGTGTCGCCAAAATCGACTTCAACGAGCAGCTCCAGTATCAAGTTGGTGGCTCATGCAGAATTTCGGCCATGAAGCACGTTATTTCTCATCCCAACTCAACTGGCTATCGCCCGTAAAAGAAGGCATGTTCAGCATAAATTACAGAAACGTATTAATGCGTTATATCTTGGCAAACTCCACCGTCCATTCAATACCAAATTTGTCTCTAAACATTCCAAAATAAGAACCCCAAGGACTATCTGACATGGGCATTTCTACTGCCCCACCTACGGAAAGTCCATTGAATAATTTGTCTGCTTCTTCGCGACTTTCTGCGGTAATTGCAATCTTAGATCTATTTTCGTTCTCGTTTACTCGTCCCATAATTTCTGGAACATCATTGGCAATTAAAACATTATTACCAATAGGCAAAGCAATGTGCATTATTTTATTTGCATCATTTTCTGTGACATGAAATCCAGGATTTGATAGATCTTTGAAACGCGCAATCTTTAAAAACTCTCCTCCAAATACTGATTTGTAAAAATTGAATGCCTCCTCAGCGTTTCCGTTGAAGTTAATGTAAGGATTAATGTGGGGCATAATCTTGTTTCTAATAATTGGCTGGGGATGAGGGATT
>JAHFJT010000061.1 GCA_023245695.1 Candidatus Peregrinibacteria bacterium
TATCTTTCTTATCTCTCTTCCATGGAAGTTTACGATATGCTCATTATTGGCGGTGGATGCGCTGGTCTTTCAGCAGGTATGTATGCTGCGCGCCTCAATCTCAAAACGATTCTTTTTGCTGAACTTCCTGGTGGACTCATCACGACGACGCACACCGTGGAGAACTGGCCGGGCATTATTTCGACGAGTGGTCCTGACCTCGGAAGCTCTCTCTGGGCTCATGCCAAGGCGAGCGGTGTCCTCATGAAGAGCGAAACGATCAAGACCGTCGAGAAACAGGGTGACATCTTTATCGTGAAGAGCTCTCGAAATGAGTACCACGGCAAGACGGTGGTATTTGCGACGGGAAGCATTCACCGGCATCTCGGTGCTCCAGGTGAAGAGGAGTTCAAAAACAAAGGTGTTTCTTACTGTGCCCTCTGTGATGGCGCCTTCTACAAAGAAAAAGTCGTGGCGATTGTCGGTGGCGGCGATTCAGCTGCGAAAGAGGCACTCTTCCTCGCACAACACGCCTCCAAGGTTTACGTGATCGTCCGAAAAGATATTCTTCGTGCTGAGCCTGCGAACCACAAACTCGTTATGAACCAGCCAAAAATTGAGGTTCTCTTCCAGGAGGAGGTGGCGGAAATTTTCGGAACGGAGAGTGTCGAGGGTGTACGTCTAAAATCTGGTAAGCAGCTCAATCTGCAGGGCGTCTTCGTCGCTATTGGCCAGATTCCATCGACAGACCTTGCGGTTCAGATTGGCGCTTCTCTTAATGATAAAAAAGAAATTCTGATCAACCGCCACTCAGAGACGAGTGTTCCCGGAGTTTATGCCTGCGGCGACTGTACCGACACCGAGTTCAAGCAAGCCATCACGGGCTCTGCTGAGGGCGTGACGGCTGCTTACTATGGCTTTGAGTACGTGAAGGGCGCTGGAGGTTTTTAGGTTTTCATACCTTCAACGAGTGCCTGTTTATTTTTTTGGCTGTGGCTCTGGCGATACCGGAGTCGGTTCTCCTGTGGCTGCTGCTGGCTGTGGCATATCTCCTGCTGCATATGGAATATTTTCCTGCTTGAAGAGCTGCTGAATGTATTTTGGATCGTACTTATCGACCTTGATGGTATCCACGAGAATTCCACTGAAGAGAATCACGATGACGTCTTTTCGGCTCAGGAGTGATGCTGGGTCGAGATTCTCAGCAAACCGGTAGTTGTAGAGTAGGAATTTACTGTATGCCACTTTTACGTACGGCATGTACCAAGCTTTTTCAACCACTTTCCAGCTTTTCGGATATGGTAAATCTTTCACATTCGTGGTGTCCCACTGCTCAGCCGTTACGATAATCTTGAGGGCTTCAGCGATACTGATCTGATTTCCAGGAAGAATTTTTCCATCTCCATACCCGGCTACCCAGCCAGCATCCTTCGCAAAACAGACGTACGGAGCAAACCAGTCGGTCGCGAGCACATCCTTGAAACATGGCTTATCGAAGCCAGCAACATTGGCCCTCAGGGCAATGGCGAGCATCTTTAAAAATTCAGCACGGTTAACTGGATTATCCGGTTTGAGCTTATTATCTCCATAGCCAAGAACGATACCTTTTGTCGTGAGGTACTGAATGGCAAACATGAAGTCTTTATTGATTCGATCCTGCTGACTAATGTCCGTGAAGTCGGAGACGTACTCTTTGAAGGTCGAGGCCTGGACGTTTTTTCCATTGAGTGTTTTTTCTGAGGTGCTCTGATACATCATGGCGCCGATCGTCATCACGAGGAGAAATGCAAAAAGTAGAATGCCGATTTTTGTGGAACTTGAGAGCGATTTCTGAGGTTTTGCAGCGGTAGATTTTGTCGGCTTAGCTGTTTTGTGAATTTTTTTTACTGTTTTTGCGGGTTTGGCTTTTGCCATACGTGAGGGGGTAGGGGTAATTGCGTTCATTGTACGATGCACGAGAAGGAATAGCAACTCAAGCAACTCTTCGGTATACTTTCCGTGATTTCTTTATTTTCTTTTATGCGAACGATTCAGGGTTTGATCTTTGATCTTGATGGCACGATTACGCTCACGCAGCAGTTTCATTTTCAGGCTTTCAGTCAGGTATTTCGCGAGCACGGCATCGAGTATACGGAGCACGATGATCTCTATAGGTACGCAGGTATGGGCTCGGGGACCATTTTCCCGACGGTGTTTGCGGATCACGGAATTACACTTACAAATGAGCAGGTGAAGGAGTACTCCGACGAGAAGAAAAAGATTTATACGAAGATCTTGGAAGAAAATGAGATTCTTCCGGTGCCGGGCGTGAAGGAGTTTTTGCAGCGCGTACGCGACGCAGGATACCAGATGTGCATCGCGTCGGGAAATAAACTCGAGGCCATTGAGTACCTCCTGGATCGCGTGGGTGTGCGAGCATTTTTCTCGATCATTGTAACTAATAAAGATGCCAGTAAGCCAAAACCAGCACCTGATGTTTTTCTCGCGGCGGCTGAGAAGCTAGGATTGGAACCGGCGCAGTGTGTCGTCTTTGAAGATGCCGTGAATGGTGTGCAGGCGAGCAAGTCGGCTGGTATACGATGTATCGGGCTGGCGACTCGGATTCCGGAACAAGATTTACGGGCGGCTGGAGCTGATTTTGTGGTAAAAAGTTATGAAGACATTAGCGACGACATGATTTCTTAGGTATACTACTCGTAGTTTTTCTCTGTTTGTCAGTTTTTGTTCGCCTCCTCACCCCACTCACCATGTTTGAAACTCGAAAAGCCATTGCCTGGCTGGATCTCTACCTGCGTTATACGAATTACATTGGCGCGGCACAGCTCTACCTGAAACAGAACTGTCTTCTTCGCGATCCCTTGAAGACGGACGATATCAAAGACCGTATTTTGGGTCACTGGGGCACGGTGCCTGGTCTGAATTTTATTTACGCGCACCTGAATTACCTCGTCCAGAAACACGAACTCAATATGATGTTCATTGCGGGTCCGGGACATGGAGCACCGGCGGTTATTGCTAATTTATTTGCGGAGGCGAGCTTGCGAGAGTACTACCCGGATTTGCGGCTGGATGAAAAAGGTACAGCGCACCTCATCAAAATGTTCAGTTGGCCAGGTGGATTTCCGAGCCACACCAATCCTGGAACTCCGGGAGCCATTCTCGAAGGTGGAGAGCTTGGATATTCGCTTTCTACGGCCTTTGGAGCGGTGTTGGATAATCCAGATCTGATCGTGGCTTGTGTCGTCGGTGATGGTGAGGCCGAGAGCGGTCCCCTTGCGGCATCGTGGCATAGCAATAAGTTTTTGAATCCAGCGGAGAGTGGGGCTGTTTTACCGATTCTCCATATCAATGGCTACAAAATTACCGGTCCGACGATTTACGGAACGATGAGTGACGAGGAGCTCCGACAGTACTTCACGGGACTTGGCTATGAGCCGATTCTCGTGGATGTGACGGATACGAGCAAGCACAACTACCACGAGAAAATGATCAAAGGACTCGAACGTGCGTACCAGATGATTCGCGCCATTCAAAAAAAGGCTCGGAAGGGTAAGGAGCCCGTTTTGAAACCGAAGTGGCCGATGATTCTGTTCCGATCCCTGAAAGGCTGGAGCGGTATTCGTGAGCTCCATGGCCATAAAGTCGAGGGTACGTATCACTCGCACGGTATTCCGGCGGGTCATCCAAAAACGGATACGGAGGAGTTCAAGCGTGTGCGCGACTGGCTCGCAGGATATAAATTTTCTGAGCTCGTCGACGAAAAGGGTCGACCAAAGCCTGAGGTGATGCGATACGTTCCAAAGAGCGGACTTCGTATGGGCATGAACAAGCATGCGCTTGGTGGTGCGATGCGAAAGCCCTTGAAACTTCCGGTGTTGAAAAAATATGAGGTCGTCTGCTCAAAAGAAAAGTGTGAGATCGAGGTGAGCAATACCTCAATCGGCGCGCAGTACATGCGGGATATTTTCAAACTGAACGCGAGGGCAAAAAACTTCCGATTCATGTGTCCGGACGAGACCGAGTCCAATAAGCTCCAGGCGCTTTTCGAAGCCACGAAACGTGCGTATGTCTGGCCGGTGAAGTCATATGATGAAAACCTCTCGCCGAGTGGACGTGTGATGGAAATTCTCAATGAACACTCCCTCCAAGGATGGCTTGAGGGCTATCTTTTAACTGGTCGACACGGCATGTTTGCAACATATGAAGCTTTTGCGACGATCATCGCCAGCATGGTGGATCAGTACGCGAAATTTCTCAAGCAATCCTCGCATGTGAAGTGGAGGAAGCCGATCTCGTCATTGAATTACCTGCTCACGAGCGTGGGCTGGAGACAGGAGCACAATGGCTACTCCCATCAAAATCCGTCCTTCATCAGTAATCTCGTAGAGAAACATGGTGCGTTCTGTAGCGTCTACTTCCCTGTCGATGCGAATAGCCTCCTGGTAATTCTGGAGGACTGCTTCAAGCGCACCAATGGCATCAATGTGATCGTCGCTGGCAAGACGCCGATGCCACAGTGGCTCACACTTGAGGAGGCACGACGTGAACTCAAAGCGGGTGTCGGACGATGGGATTGGATCAATCCGAGCGCTGCGAACGATCCTGACGTCGTCATGGCTGCCGCTGGTGATGTCCCGGTTCAAGAATCCATGGCTGCTATCTGGTGGCTGCGAAAGCTGTGTCCGGAGTTGAAGGTTCGATTTGTGAACGTTTCTGAGATTACCGCCCTTGGCATCGGAGATGAGCGACATCCCCTTGCGCTCGAAGATAAGGATTTTGACGAGTACTTCACCGCTGATCGAGATGTGATCTTTAATTTCCACGGCTACCCTGGCGTTATCCAGAAGCTCATGTTTGGTCATGGTGCGCTCGAGCGATTCTGCATCCGTGGGTACATCGAAGAAGGTACGACGACGACACCGTTTGATATGGTGGTCCGCAACAAAACGTCGCGATACCATCTCGCGATCGAAGCCTTGAAGCATGCATCTAAGCGAAATCCTGCGGTGGCTGCAAAAGCACCTGCCTTGATCAAAAAATTTGAACAACAACTCAAAGAACACTCAGTTCACATTGTAAAACATGGCCGTGATATTCCGGAGATTGAGAACTGGAGGTGGGAGATGATGTAAAAAGTTGAGACAATACATTGTATTCAAAAAGAGAGCCCGAGATGAGCTCTCTTTTTCTATTGTTTCATTTTTGCTCCTAGAGATTCTCTAAATATGTAGTAAGGAGTCGCACTCCGTAACCGGTGGCCATCATGGATTCGTAGCGTTTTGGGTCGCTCGTGAAAGCGGTTCCAGCGATATCGAGGTGGATCCAAGGGGTTTTTTCGACGAAGGCCTTGAGGAAGGCGGCACCTTTTTGTGCGCCAGCATAGTAGCCATCTTCGGAGTTACGGATGTCGGCGATCTTGCTCTTCATCTTGGCTTCGTAGTCTGGGTGAATCGGCAACGGCCAGACAAGTTCATCGGTCTGACGACCTGCCTTTCGGAGGAGCTTCATAGTCTTCTTGTCCGTTCCCATCATGCCCGCATACCGGTCGCCGAGTGCGACACAGCATGCGCCCGTGAGGGTCGCAATATCGATGATCTGCTTCGGTTGGTAGTGCTTCACGGCATAGCTGATCGCATCACAGAGAACGACACGACCTTCTGCATCGGTATTTGTAATTTCGATCGTCTTTCCGGAGTAGGACGTGATCACGTCGGACGACTTATATGCGCCTGGGCCGACGAGATTGGCAGTGATCGGTGCGAGACCGATGACGTTGTGTTTGATGCCGAGCTTCTTGATGAGACTGAAGATTCCAAATACAACGGAGGCTCCTGCCATGTCCATCTGCATGTCTGCCATGTGGCGCGAAGGCTTGAGATCGTATCCACCCGTATCGAAGATAATTCCCTTTCCGATGAAGGCGATTGGCTTCTCGTTCTTGTTTGGCATGTATTCGAGGACGACGAATCGAGCCTCGTCTTCTG
>JAHFJT010000062.1 GCA_023245695.1 Candidatus Peregrinibacteria bacterium
TGCTGCCTTCAAGGAGGGTCGCCTTGCCTTTAAGGATCAGGATGAAACTCAGTGGCATGCGAAGTACCTTGCTGAGGCGAAAGATAAGGGTCTCTTCACGGGCGACAACGCTAACGCCGATAGGGCGACAAATGTTGCCGAAGGTGTAGTAATCCTTGCTCGTGCTGCGGCTGGTGGAAATGATGGCGTAACTGGAGACGTGGACCTCGGAAATACATTTGTACGACAAATGCCTGAGTGGGCACGTCCAGCAGCTACCTACTTGATTAATGAGAAGGGTGTTGATCTCGCTGGAATTATGGGAAAGAAGACTGCTGAAAAGCCAATGACTCGAATCGAAATGGTTCGAGCTGCTGCAGGCGCATTCGATCTTAGACCAACGGATACATCCGCGGTCGCAAAGTTCAAGGATGTTGCAAATCTTCCCGCTCTTGCTCGTGACGCACTCGCTGCACTCGCTGAGGCAGGAGTTGTCTCTGGCCAGGGAACGACAGGTAACTTTGATCCAAATGGAACGCTCAATCGAGCGGCATTCATCAAGATTACACTCGGCGCAGAAGCCGCAGCTCAATAATGATTTGAAAGAATCGAAGTAGATGAAGAATTCATACAGGAACGACACGAAAACCCCTCCCTCAACCGGAGGGGTTTTCGCAACAGACTCAAGAAATTATTCTAGAAAAAGAAAAAGAAAACTGCTACAATGTGACCTCAGGAAACTTCTCGCCCATACTTCAATAAACAACCCTGTCATGAATGTCACACACGTGCAGTCTGCTGGTGGTCAGATATCATCCACCTTTTTTGGTAGAGTTATTATGTTTTTTGGTGCGGCTGTTGGAGTCTCGGCACTTGGTGCCTATGTCGGGTTTAGCCAAATCGCAGGTGCAGCATCGCTGGGCACACTGCCAGGTCTTATGCTCGTGGCTATGCTCGTTGAACTTGTCCTGATTTTTACCTCGCGATGGTGGAGTCAGGCTCGACCGCTCAACTATATTCTCTTCGCAGTATTTACTTTTTTGAGCGGATTCACGGTCGCACCGATCATTTTCCAGCTCGTATTGCAAGGGAGTGGTGCGCTCGTCGTGCAAGCACTCCTCGCGACCACCGCCACCTTCATCGCGGCGGGACTTATAGCCTGGAGAACCAATATCAACATGTTCCGTTTCCAGGGCCTCCTCACTATGGGACTCATTGGTATGATCATTGTAGGAGTTCTGAGCATATTCTTCCCAATGGGCGGACTCGTGAACTCGATCTACAGTTTTTTTGGAATTCTCCTCTTTACCGGCTTCATCATGTTTGACCTCCAGAGAATTCGATACAACGTCGCTCAGAACGAGATTGAAGTAGCCCTCTCACTCTATCTCGACATTTTCAATCTCTTCCTTTATATTCTCCGCTTCCTCGACCGTCGATAATTATCCAGACCCATGCAGCTCATGAAAACCACCCCAAAAACGAAGCCAAATCCAGAAAACCAGCTCATCTTCTCAGCCGCCGAACTCTATAAGAAAGACGAAGGTAAGACTGAGGAGTTTCATCTTGAGGTAGATCAAACCTTCGAGGGCGATGAGTTCAAGCTGAAAAGTCCCATCAATACGGACGTCACCCTCATGAAAATTGAGAAGGGGATCGCTGTAATTCTCGAAAACTTCACCTACGATATTGAAGCTGAGTGTAGCCGTTGTCTCAAGAAAATAAAGCTTCACATGGAGATCCCGATGCTTGAGCGAAGCTTTTTCTTCGAAAGGCCTGCGAAAGTAGAGGACGAACGAGATCTTTTTATAGTCGATATGAAGCGGATGGAGGTTGATCTTTTGGAGTTCTTCCGACAAGAAATTCTCTTGCATTACGATCCATTTCAAGTATGCTCTGTTTCGTGCAAGGGCATATGCCTTACGTGCGGAAAAGACCGAAATAAAGCTGAATGTGGCCACGATGACATCGAAAAGGTGGACTCGCTGGAGCCGCCAATCGAAGCTATTCAGCCCTTCAAGGACCTTAAAAGTAAGCTTAAAAAACGATAATTCGTAATTCTCACCCCCCATGGCTAAACATCCTACCACCAAACAGAAGTTAACACGTTCCCGTGTTCGCTCACGCTACTCCACCTTTACACGAATCGCTCGACAGAAGCTTACCGACAGCGCTCCAATCGTAAGTTGCACACAGTGCAAGTCGCCAAAGGTGAATCACCGGATCTGTCCAACGTGTGGATTTTACGCTGGAAAGAAGGTAGCCGGAAAGGCCAGCCCTCTCGACAAAGTAACGAAGATTAAGGCTTAATTGACCCAATTTACTCATGCCTAGTGTTCGTCGTGCCGCGCGCATCGCCGTCATGCAGACGCTCTTTTCTTATGAAACACATGGCGGTGAGCCAAAAGAGATTTTGCAGTACGTGATTGCCCAGTACCCAAGTAACAATAATATTCTTCCATTCGCAGAGGAGTCGCTTGACGGTATTATGACCCATCGGGATGAAATTATTCCAAAGATTAAGGAGTTTGCCGTGGAGTGGCCAATTGATAAGATTGCGCCAGTCGACCGAGCGATTCTTGAGCTGGGCGTCTTTGAGATGCTTTACTCTAAAGAAGTTCCGCCGATCGTAGCGATCAATGAGGCCATCGAAGTGGCGAAGGAATACGCTGATCTCAATGCGCCAAAATTTATCAATGGAGTGCTGAGTAAAATTCTCGAAAAGTACTGCACGCACCGAGATCACAAGACTGGTGCTGCTGTATAAAACGCAGTACAATACGTTCGCTATGCACAACGACTACTCAAAACTCCTCAAAACCATCGACGTAGAGATCAAGAATGCCGACCTTCTCAAGGTTGCCTTTGTGCATAAATCCTACGTGAACGAGCAGAAAAATCACAAGGAGCATAATGAACGCCTTGAGTTTTTGGGCGATGCTGTACTCGAACTCGTGGTCACAGAGTACCTCTACAAGAGCTTTCCAAATAGTCCAGAGGGCGAGCTTACCAACTGGCGCTCGGCACTCGTGAAAGGAAATCATCTCTCGCAAGTCGCTGCGGAGTTGGAGCTTGGAAAGTATCTTCACCTCAGTCGAGGAGAGGAGCGATCGGGCGGTCGAAACAAGCCGCATATTTTGGCGAACGTCATGGAGGCGCTTATTGGAGCGATTTTTCTCGATCGAGGATATCGTGTAAGCCGAACCTTCATCCATGATTTTATTTTGAAACATCTCGACGATATTATTTCTCAGGGTCTCCATATTGACGGAAAGTCACTCTTCCAGGAGATGGCTCAGGGGAAGCTCGGTACCACACCGCACTACACGGTGGTAAGCGAAGTTGGGCCAGATCATAATAAAATATTTACGATGGGTGCCTATATCGGCGAAAAGTTTATCGCTGAAGGACATGGTGCCAGTAAGCAAAAAGCTGAAGACGCAGCTGCTCGTGAAGCGATCAAGTTCATGAAATGGGATCAATAGTATCCTAAAAATGTATAACGCCTCTCCTATTTTAGCCCTCACCCCTTTCTATAATGGAATTCTGGAATCGAAATAAAGTATGGATCTGCGGCTCGCTCGCGCTCGCCGCCCTCTTCTTCATTCTCAACAAAACCGGTGTCTATACCGAACTCATCAAGGGCACCATCTATGTTGGCATGCTCTTCCTCGTGCTTACCCTTATCCCAAATAATCTTCTCAAGCTCCAGCTCCCATTTCTGAAGACAGCGACCATCTATCTCGCGAAAATTGTCCGCTACCGCCGAAGTTTTGGAATCATCGCGGGCATCATGATCCTCTGGCACGCCACTCTCGCGCTCATCGGCGCAGGCGCGATCGCTCCAGAAAATATTCACATCGACTGGTCACTGGTCAGTATGGTTATTTTTTCAAAGCCCATCGTGCCAGGTCTGATCGCCCTCGTCGTCATTGTACTCATGCTCCTGACTTCCACGAGGCTCCTTGAAAGAACCCTCGGCACGACTTGGAAACCCCTCCAGTCTCTCGTCTGGGTGATTCCACCACTCGCACTCATGCATGCCATGCTCACCGCCGGAGAACTCGAAGGTATTATCATTCTCGGTTTTGGAAGTATCCTGCTCCTCGTCTTCATTGAAGTTTTTATCTACCTCAAACGCCCACCCATCGACAAGAGAGCCTATAGACGACACGTGTTCTTGACGATCGTAGGGATTGTCCTCGTGATGGGACTTTGGACGGTGCTGAAGTAAAACGGGGACGGGAACCCCACTCGCTTCGCTCGTGTGTATGGTGCGGATAAGAGGACTTGAACCTCCATGAGATTGCTCTCACTACGACCTGAACGTAGCGCGTCTGCCATTTCGCCATATCCGCATAGACTTACTCCCTGAGCAGCGGTAATATTACAAGTGACCATAACAAATAGCAAATGCCAGAAAAGAAGACAGAAACGAAAAAGCCAGCCTTCAAACCATACAAAACCACGCCAGCGAGTGCGCCAAAGAGCCCTCGAACCAAGGCTATCCAGGAAAAGTCATGCGGCATTATTTTGTTCCGTGAAGAGAAAGGCGAGCGATACTACCTGTTGCTTCACTATCCAGGCGGACATTGGGATTTTGGAAAAGGACACGTGGAGGCAAATGAGGATGAAGAGCAGACGGCACGTCGAGAAATGACTGAAGAAACGGGTATTTCGAAGATTGCCTTCACGAAGGGGTTCCGAAATGCGATGGACTACTACTACCGACGTGAGCGAAAGCTCTACCACAAAGAAGTCGTCTACTTCCTCGGAAAAACCACCGAGTCGAAGGTGAAGTTATCGCATGAGCATCAGGGATATGCGTGGTTGACCTATCAAGACGCGCTCAAGCAGCTGACGTTTTTGAATGCACAGTTGCTGCTTAAAAAAGCAGAAAAAGTTTTTGCTTAAATGGGGCGACTCAGATATCCTAGACGGGTGCCACAAATTGCGAGGCACGCAATCCGTGTTACCGTTTTTACCTTTAACCTCCCGCGAAATGCAACTCCAGTACCAGTCCAGTTTTTCTGCTAATGACGATATTCTTGTCTGCCCAGTATTCTTCAATAAGAAGAAGCCAGAGCTGACCAAGTATCCGAAAGCCCTCCAGGATGTCATCCGAAATCTTTTGAAAAATAAGCAGCTTGAAGCGAAAGAGGGAAGCATGTTCGAACTTCCGCTCGCGATTCCACGATTCCCAAAGTTTCTCATCGCGGTGAGTCTTGGTGAAGAGGCGAAATTGAAGGAAGCTACGGTCCGAACAAATATTGCCGGTGCGGTGAAGGTTACACGAAACCTCAAGAAGAAGACGATGACGATCATGATGCCAGAGGAGCTCAATAAGTACGCGCGAGTCATCGGCGAGGCCGTTGTTATGTCGAACCACCTCGTGGGCCGATACAAGACTGGGAAACTCCTCGAAGAAGACAAGAAGCGCATCATAGGGACGCTCAATATCGTCACCGCATCGAAGAGTGCGATCGACGCTGATATCCGTAAGGGTATGGCCGTCGGAGAGATTGTGAATACCACTCGTGATCTCGTGAACGATCCACCAAATGTCCTCAATGCCAAGACGCTCGCAGAGTACGGTCGAAAGATCGCGAAGGACAATAACTTCAAGTACCAGATTTTTGAAAAGAAGGATCTTGAAAAAATGAAGATGGGTGCGATTCTAGCCGTCAACCGCGCTGCAACTGCGCCGGAAGATGAGGCCCGATTCGTCGTCCTGGAGTACATGCCAAACAAGAACGAGAAGCCAATCGCCTTCATCGGAAAGGGAATTATCTTCGATACGGGTGGATACGATCTCAAGCCTTCGCGCCACATGGCAGACATGCAGATGGATATGGCAGGAGC
>JAHFJT010000063.1 GCA_023245695.1 Candidatus Peregrinibacteria bacterium
GACAATGGTTGGAGGTAAGCCACTTATTGAGTATACGCTTCAGCCATTTCTCGAATCGAGAAAAATTACTGACATCGTGATCGTCTGCAATAAGGAAAATAAAAAACGGATTTCCGGTATATTTCCAAAGAAAAAATTTCCACACACCCACCTCTGTCTCGGTGGCGATTCTCGTTTTGAGTCTGCGAAAAATGGCTTTTTATACGCAGAAAAGCATATCTCGTCGGAGAAGAAGTCGACCATTCTCTTTCATAACTGCGGCAATGTGCTCGTGACTCGCAAAGAAATTGAACAGTCGATTATCATGGCGAAAAAAACAGGCGCCTGCATCGTGGCACGCCCCGCATCGGACACGCTCAAAAAAATCGACACGACAAAAATGTATGTTACCAAAACCATCGATCGCTCAGAAATTATTCACGCCGAAACACCACAGACATTTCAGTATGGCATGCTTAAAAAAGCTTATACAGAAGCGAAAAAACTGCACAAAACCTATACCGATGAGTCCTCCCTTGTGGAGTCGATAGGACAGAAAATTTCCTGGATCCCGGCATCGACATTTAATAGAAAAATCACGACACAGTACGACCTCCTGCTCACGAAAATGATTCTCGAAAAAGATGACGCAGTATCTGAAAAGAAAATAGTATTTGGACTTGGAACTGATACGCATCGATTCGAAAAACCGTCAAAAAATGTACGAAAAAAATCACTCACACTCTGTGGAGTGCAGTTCTCAAAGTATCCAAAGCTCGATGCAGATTCGGATGGGGACGTGGCACTTCACGCGCTCACTACAGCCATTTCGCAAGCACTGGGACAGGGATCACTCGGAACCTTCGCAACGACCATGTATAAAGATAACATTATAGACAGTAAAAAATACCTCGAATACATTCTCTATGAAGCAAAAAGACAACAAAAAATTATTACCCATGTAGGCCTGAATTTCGAGTGCCAAGAGCCAAAAATCGATCCTCTCGTTCCTCTGCTCAAGGCTTCTCTTACACGTATCCTCAATCTTCCTGAGGCAGAAATTGGTATCACGGCTACGACTGGCGAGAAATGTGTCTCAAAAAAAATCACCTGCATGGCAATCGTAACGCTGCAGAGGTTGTAAAAGCGAAAAAATATTATATGAGGTGCCCAAGTTTACGCAGACGTTCGGCTTTTTCAGCTTTGCGGGCGTTAGCAAAAGATGCTCCCCACTGATTAAGGGTATCCTGAGCAACGTCGCGAGGTTTTGGGATATTAAGAATAACGCTTGAAGTTTTCGAAGGAGAGAGCGTGGTATGAAGCTCGGAGCGAACCGCACCTCGACAGGATGCAATCGGAGAAGTGATAACCTGTTCGATGATCTCTCCAAGGGTTGATAGAAATTCATCGCCAGGAGTGCAGGTATAGGCATCGTGAGAAAGAGTAAGAAGACTTTCGCGATCCCCGTCGACATAGACCATGCCAAGAGAGTTTTTGCCAGAAAGATCAGCACGGATATAGGCGAACTCTGGATAGTTCATCGCACAGCTCTCAAATGCTGACACCCAGCTCTGAGGAATGGCAAGCCCATCACCAATGCTTAAGACAAAAACAACGCGATGAGAAGCGATGGTGTGAGAAAAGTATTCACGGACTCCGTCCTTTGTGAGAGAAGGGAGATCGCCTGCTTCATAGTGGCGCGTGGGAGCAGGAGCGGAAGGTGGGTTAGTGGGTGTTTTCGAAGCAGGACGAAGAGCAAATACCCTATTGCGAATGTCGTCGACAGATAGGCGTGATGAGCGTATGTCGGCTACTGGCGATGTTATGCCACCTCGACTCGTACGTGCGCGAAGTGGTGTATAGTAATCCGATGGATGCTGGGATACGGGAGGAGGTGATCGCTGAACGAGATCCGTAATTGTCGGAGAAAACCTATCGTGAGAAAAGTGTTCAGAATCAGCCATAAATATTGGGTAGATAGCAAACCCGCCCATGTATAATATAATAAATGACTCCTGTCGAGCCATATTCAGACATTTTTTCATGAAACAGCTTCAAATCCAATCTCCTGCCAAGCTTAATCTCACACTAGATATCCTAGAAAAAGGCAAAAATGGGTATCATCGAGTGCGATCCATCATGATGCCCGACTGGGATCTCGTTGACGAAATGGCGTTTACAAAAGCCAAAAAACATGGAATCCATCTGGCGGTGAAAGGAGTTGGAGCACATATATTCCGACAGGAAAATAAAAATCTGGTAATGCTGGCCGCCCAGGCATTTTTTTCAACGGCACATATTACACCCGCCATCGCGATCGAACTTCATAAGCACATTCCACTCGCGTCTGGCCTGGGCGGCGGCTCAAGCAATGCTGCTACCACCCTCCTCGGCCTCAACAGGCTCTACAGCTCTCCTCTTTCACAAAAACAGCTCCTCGCTCTCGCCAAAGCCCTTGGTACTGATGTGCCTTTTTTTCTCGATCCCCAGCTCGCTCTCGCCACCCACTTCGGCGAAAAAATTACGCCCATTAAGCGTCTCGTAAAAAAACTTCCAACGGCCACCCTCCACTTCTCAAAAATAAAAAAACACTCCACGAAAAACCAGTATGCACGTCTCGACCTCTCCCTCTGTGGCAACAAAAAATCTCAAACAGCCCTCCTCCTCCGCCACCTTAAAACCTCGCCAAAAATCTGGGACGCCTCATGGAACGCCCTCCTCCACAACGACTTCGAGCAGCTCTTCAAGAAGGCAAAATCACCCGCATCAAAAAAACAGACTTCGAAAATCACCTACCTCACCGGATCTGGCCCAGCGCGATTTACGATTCGCTCGACAGTTTGAATCCAATTTTCCGTTTAGATTTCTCCTCCTTCGTGTAGCTCAATAGTCGTTTAATTGCAAAAAATATGGAACGGAATTGAACATCATATTTCTTTTCCAGCTCATCAATCCTCTCGCGTAAGTCTTTATGATCTTCAAGTATCTCTCGAATCCGCGTAAACATGCGCATGATCTGAATATTTACCTGTATAGCACGCTCACTTCGCAACACGCTTGAAAGCATGGCGACACCCTGTTCCGTGAACGCAAGAGGAGGTTTTCTTAATCCCATAGTGATAGAATTGGAAGTCACAAGTTGTGACTTCCAATTTTCCATCTCATCTTTTGTGAGCTGAAGCATAAAATCCTCAGGAAATCTCGCAACATTACGCTTCACAGCCTGATTCAAAACCTTCGTCACCACTCCATACATCTCCGCGAGATCTCGATCAATCATCACCTTTCGGCCTCGAATAATATAAATTTTCCGACTGATGACATCGTCAGTAAGCGAAATAGTTTTAAGTTTTTTCATGCAAAAAATGGTTAGGATTCGTTAATCCTACCACCCTAACATTACAGGCGCGTAACAAAAACATAACATTTTTTAAAGCCAGGGTCGGCCACAAAGGCCCCCTACTCCACCCCCATGCGCCCCGTCATCGCTCTCGAAATAGTGCTTTCGTCCGCATAGCCAAGTTCTCCACCAACGGGCAATCCTCGCGCGATACGTGTGACGCGTACACCCTCATACGGCTTCAGCATTTTTCCAATATAGAGCGCCGTCGTTTCGCCTTCCACGCTTGGATTCACCGCAAGAATAATCTCCTTAATACCACCCTCCTTCACGCGTTTTTCAAGATCATATAACTTCAAATCCTCGGGTCCGATGCCATCAATTGGCGACAAGACGCCATGCAGCACATGATACACGCCTCGAAACGATCGTGACTTTTCGATCGCCACGACATCCAACACATTTTCGACCACACAGATCGTTCCCTGCTGTCGCTCCTGGTCACTACAGATATTGCACGGATCTTGATCCGCCAAATGCCAGCAACGCGAACAGAACTCTACGCCATCTTTCATATTCAAAACAGAATCCCCGAGATCCTTGATACGAGTATGTGGTGAGTGCAGGAGATGGATCGCCAATCGTTCAGCCGTCTTCGGCCCAATACCGGGAAGTCGAGAAAACTCATCGATCAAATTCTGAATAGATTTCGGGAGGAAGGAGCTCATAGTGAAGCCAGATTATACCAAAATGCCCCCTTTACCAACTCGATACACTTGGCGTACCAGCAAAATTCTTGTACACGTTACACTTTCCCAGGCGTATTATGGTGTAGCTTCAATATTTCACCCAAATCTCATGAAATCCCGATACACACTCGTAGCCTTCCTTCTCACGGCCAGCATGCTTACCGCATGTTCCAGTCAGCCAGCGACCCCAAGTCCATCTCAGAATAACCCAGCGCCAGCAGCGCAGACGCCAGCAAGCACACCTGCGGCTCCAGCAACTCCAGCTGAAACACCGTCTTCTACTGACGCCACGCTCCCTGTGAAGTTCACAATGTCTGACGATTTCAAAACCGTCTCCATTACAAAAGGCACAAAGCTTGCCGCAACAGTCACCGTCGTCAATAAGCCAAGCACTGGTCCTATGGTCAATACACTCAAGGAAACGTCAAAGAGCGTCTACTTCAACACCTGCGACACCGGATTCGGCGGATACATTCTGTACGCCTTCTGTTACGGACCAACCTACCGCTTCGACCGCACGACAGATACAGTCACAAAGATCCTCAGCGACGGTCAGGTCTTCGATGTCTCACCAAATGAGGATCAGATCGTCTGGGTGGAGAATGGCTCTAAGAGTGCCCACCAGTTCAAAATTCGTACGATTGCCACGGGTAAAGACCAGGTCATCACCTCGCCAACTGTACCAGCAAAGTATGGCCAGTATGGCGACGCTAAATTCTCACCCGACGCGAAAAAGATCGCCTTCGCTGCAGCCATCGGAGACTCAGAAAAAGAGCAAGGGAGTGTAATTGTTGCGGATATAGCGACCGGAAAACTCACATACGTCGTCCAAGACAAAGCGGATGCGATCTACACCATCAAAGGCTGGAAAGATGTGAACACCGTCGACTATGTTATGCAGCAGTAGCTTACTTCCCGATCAGCTGTAAAAACTCACTTCGCGTCTTGTCATTTTTTTTGAAGAGACCAAGCTGCGCCGACGTCGTCACGGTGCTGCTCTGTTTCTCAACACCTCGCGCCATCATGCAGAGATGCTGCGCCTCAAGCACGACACCCACACCCTTCGCATCGAGCAGTTTCTCGAGTGCGTTGGCAATCTGTGACGTAAGCCGTTCTTGATTTTGAAGACGTCGTGAAAAAATCTCTACCACCCGTGGAAGTTTGGAGAGGCCGATGATCTTGCCATTCGGAATATACCCGATATGCGCCTTCCCGAAGAACGAGAGCATGTGATGTTCGCAGGTCGAGTAGAACTCTATATTTTTCGCCACGATCATCTGGTCGTAGTTTTCGCCATCGAAAACGGTCAGAACATCCTCGGGTTTTTTCGAGTAGCCAGAAAAGAGCGCCTCGTACGATTCGGCAACTCGGCGGGGAGTTTCGAGTAAACCCTCACGTCCAGAGTCCTCCCCGATCGCGCGGATGAGCTCCTGTATAGCCTGTTCGATAGATGATTTGTCCATAGCGAGCGTCATTGTAGGCTATGCGATAAGCAAAATCAACCTAGGGGCGTTGGTAAAGAGGTGAAATATGTGCTATAATAAGCAGATCCCCTCGATCATCCTTATGAGCCCAGAAAAACCACAGCCACTCTCGATCCCACCACCTCCTCAAGCCAGAGCGGAACTTCCTGCGAAACAGGTGGAGCAGGTTCGCCAGCAGGCAGAGACAGCCGTAGATATTATCGTCGCACAGTCGGCCACG
>JAHFJT010000064.1 GCA_023245695.1 Candidatus Peregrinibacteria bacterium
AAGGCAGAGAGAGTTTCTTTCAAAGGCTAGTTCTGTTTTTGCAAACAATAAGTCCAAGTGCCGCCAAGAGAGCGATGGAGAGCGCGATAAGACTTGATGATGTGCTGGTGTCTTGAGGGCCAGATCCAGTACTCGGAAGGCCAGGGATAAGTGGATTGGTCACCCCGCTGCTCAGAGGAGTGATAGTAGGGGTGGGAGTGAGCGTTACGGGTACTGTACCAGGTGCAGTCGGAAGAATAGTCGGCACAAGAATAGGGGCTACGGGCGACACAATTGGAGTCACCACGGGAACGACTACAAGAGGTATTACTGGAACGACGGGAGGTACTACAATGGGTGTGACAGCTGGTGTAACGGCGCAGACGAGCGCTGTGATAGTGTCCGAGTCAGTCGTAATAGTTCCTCCAAATGAGAGACCCCGCCCCGTCCATGTGGTATTCGCACCGACGGTAATTCCAGCGTCATCGATGACCGTTCCGGTGAAGGCGGTATTGGCCGCAAGGGTCGTAGCCTGAGCTGGTGTCCAAAAAACATCGCACGCGACCGCACCGGCCGACAGAGTCACGATAGAGCCAGTAGTTGATGTCAGAGCGCCGCTTGGTCGAAAGATGTAGGTACCATTTCCAGTCAGCGTCAGTGGGCCACCGATGTCCATCGCTCCAGCACTGCAGTATACACCTGGGGCATACACACCTGCAGTACCATGCGTGATATCGGTAGAAAGATTGATCGCTCCAGGTGCAAAAGTGAAGGTGCACGGCTGAGAGTTCAAGTTTGATAATGTGATACCCTGGTCTGTGCCTGCCATAGCATACGGTGCACCAGAGCCATAGGAAGTATAGGTGCCAGCGGGCGTGATAGCAGGACCGGTAGTGAACCCAACATCTCCATTGATGGTAGTAGCCGTCGTATTGGTATAGGTACTCGCAAGAACGCCATAGGTCGCAGCAGCTCCGAGTACAGGGGTTGTAGCGGCGTGAACAGGGGTAGGTGCAAAATTAAGTAAGATAGAGGCAAGAAGTACGGTCAAGACAGAAAAAATGCGAAAGTGTTTCATAGAGAGATAGCGGTTAGATGATGAATGATACAAGCATTATGGGTGAGTGTGCCCTGCTTCAAAACAGGCCTTTGCAGTAAGTTACAAAGTCCCAGGTTTCTGGCTTTCCCTTCTTAGAGCCGTATATATATGTTTCTAGAGGAATTCTCTCTAGAGATTTAAGTATACCATAACTTAAAAAAAGTGCAACTAGCCTAGTGCTGATATCGAAAACAAAAGGTCGAGAATGTCCGATGGGGATCGCGCGGTCTGCATACGTGCACCAAAGTCTCGAGGTTGACCTTCCATGAGCGGAAGATTACCAGGTGATTGCGTATTACGATTGGTGACACGAGCCGGGGCAAACTGCTGGATACGAGCGACGAGATCAGGATGCGCGACACCATACGCAGCATGAATACCTCGGCATCCATACGCCTCTGCGAGCGCCATATCTTTCGCGAGATTATCGCCAATAATAACAACTTCCCGGGCAATCGCCTCGCGCGTGAGCTTGAGGATATGTTCCAGATTGGTGTTGGGTTTTTCATCTTCAAGTACGCTATGTGCAAGTTCATAGAGTCCGAGCTCCGGATTCTGAAATGCATGAGGTAAATCAGGAATCACTGCCGATGGCATAGTAAAAACTTTTTCAATAGAAGAAGATATGCCGGAGTGGCGAAGTCGCGCCCGCGCCTGCCGCGCGGGCGCATCCGTCACGATCACCTGTCGGATGCCACGTTCATGAATATACTGGATCGTCTCCCCAATTCCTGGATACACCCGAAGTCGCTGACGTCTCACCGCACTAAACACCCGCTGTGCCTCATGAATCACACGCTCCTGATCAAAATCCGCCACATGATCAAAGAACCCGTCAGCACGAAGTCCCTGAATCAAGCCCTCGTCCTCAAGCGTCGCCCGAGCCGAGTAAAACACCTTCATCGCTGCCGCCGACTCTTCGAAACTCCGGCCTGCAATCCCTGCAATCGTCTGACACATCGCTTCATACGCCGGGACCGCAAACTCCATCCAGCTCCAGATAGTGTTATCCGCGTCCCAGATTACCGTCGAAATGTCGTTATGAGTATTCATGAAAATTAATGTCGTTCTGGCTCAGGAATATGCTTTTCAACCACAGACCTGAACTGATCTGGAGAAATTTTCTTGGCAAGTATGCCATCATCACTTGGCTGAATCATGGCTGGAATATGCGAAGCCATGCCGAGAGAAGTTCCAAATGCATGGAATGGATCTTGCCCAGGAAATTTTTTGAGAAGAGCGGGAAGAAGATCCTTCGCGATAGGAGTAGCAATGCGGCATGCACCTTCAGCATGAAGTATATGCGCAGCAATACGAAAGGTATTTTTGAAATCAATTTCATCATCGGGATGGTCAAGCGGCGCCAGCCCATTAAGCCCATCTTCTTCGGTGAGAATGAAGGAGTCCGTAGGTCCAAGTTTAGGTTGAATTTTTGATCCATGCTTCATGGCAGCACCCATCATGGCGATGCTCTGCACCTTGGCACTCATCATGATGTCTGCAATTTTTTTATCCATGACGTAGCTCTGAGACGGAAACTCAACCGGACGACCGGAAAGATCAATCGGCTTTTGAACGTAAGGAATACGCTCCCCATTAAATGTCCGATAGGCATATTCGTAGAGCTCCGTGAATACTTCAATAATGGCCTTTCTTCGACGAAGAATCTCCTGTTCAAATGCATGCGTATTCTCTCCTTGTGTCCAGCTTCCAATCTCCATATTCTGACGATGACTGTAGAGAAATACCAAAAGAGCTCTCAGCATATCGTGCTTATTTGGCTCGGAATGAACTTGGCGGAGAAAGAAGTTTCTATGCGTCTGATTGTCGCGAAGATTCTGAAGATTTTGAGTCTCCGATCGATAAAAGCGCATATTGCTTAATTCATGATAATCACCCAGAGCCGCAGAGAGCGTGGTAATAAGTGCGAGAGGAAAATGTTCAGATCGTAAGAGGAAGTCAAAAATGACCCGCGGATCAGGAAATTTGGCAATGGCCGCATCTTTGTCGAAATCTAGTTCCCGGAACTCTGATGATGTGTACATGTCCTGAGATTCGGATGGTAATGAGTGCATATCAGAATAATCTAAGAAATAGTTTTATGAAGGATGCATTAGACCGTTGAGAAGCCAAATTGTCAAGAAGACAAAGATGAGCTAGCTTCAATTTCCCTGTATGATCCTCTCATGAACTACTGGATTATCAAGAGCGAGCCGGAGGCGTACTCGTGGGACACGCTGGTGAAAGACAAAAAGACGCCCTGGAATGGGGTGCGGAATTATCAGGCGCGAAATAACATGGCGGCCATGAAAAAAGGCGATCTCGCGCTCTACTACCACTCCGGTGACGAGCGGCAGGTAGTCGGCATTGCACGAGTTATAAAAGAGGCCTATTCCGATCACACGGCCGACGATCCGCGATGGATCATGGTGGACGTTGAGCCAATGAAACCAGTAAAAAATCCGATTCCTCTCAAACTTCTCAAAGAAATTCCCGAGCTCAAGAATACAAAAATCATCAAGCAGCCACGGCTCTCGGTGAGTCCACTCACCAAAAAAGAGTACGATCTCATTCTCACATTATCATAATATTTTTTTAAACACCGTATTATATGAACCGAGTAGTGCACTTTGAAATCCAGGCAGACGACATCGACCGCGCAAAGAAATTTTATGAAAATGTGCTCGGCTGGAAAATCGACCAGATGAT
The DNA here is from genome assembly GCA_023245695.1 of Candidatus Peregrinibacteria bacterium. Classification (GTDB taxonomy): domain Bacteria; phylum Patescibacteriota; class Gracilibacteria; order UBA1369; family UBA12463; genus CALREA01. Next base: position 3,788 of record JAHFJT010000064.1, read on the forward strand.
GAAAAAAGAAGAGGGAGGTATGGATTACTGGGGTATCACCACGGGCGACTCAGTTCCAGGTATCAATGGCGGCCTCTACAAGCGTGAGACGGCCAGCGAAAGTTTTTATCTCTACGACTGCACCGTTGAAGTGGCTGATATCGACAAAGCGATCGCCGATGTGAAAGCAAACGGCGGAACCATCACTCGAGAAAAAGGAGAAATTCCAGGTGTTGGAATCTTCGCAGGTGCGAAGGACACCGAAGGGAATCGCTTCGGAATGATGCAGTCCACCGGCTGGAACAAGGAGTAAATCTCAAGAAAGTATAAACGACCGCATACTGATGCTCGCGGCATCGATCGCTTCATTGAAAAAACGCACCCGTTCATTTGGGTCGCTCAGTGCAAGGGTCGTGAGCATCGGTCGGTAGTGTTCGTCCGTCGGGATCGACATATCTGCCGCGCGACCAAGTTTTTTGTAGTGCACAAGTGCCTGATGATCGCCCGTTTCGATAAGCTTTTTACTCATCGCATCAAACTCAAGTGCCCAGTCATATGGAGTAGCGTTGTCGAAACTCGCAGCTCGAAGATTGTGAACAATATTTCCACTTCCGATGAAGAGCACACCCTTCTCTCGTAAGCTAGTGAGCTCACGCGTAAGTCCGTACTGCTGTTCAGGTGATTTTGAGTAGTCGACACTCAGCTGCAGGACAGGAATATCGGCGTGAGGAAACATCTTCACCAAGAAAGACCAGGCGCCATGATCGAGCCCCCACTCGTGATCTTCCTCAATACCCTTCACGATCTGGCATACCTCGCTCGCAAGTGGCGGATCACCAGGTGCTGGATACTTCACATCATACATCGCATCTGGAAATCCAAAAAAATCATGAATCGTAATCGGATTCGGCATCGCCGTGATGAAACTTCCCTTCGTCAGCCAGTGCGCACTCATGCAGATAATCGCACGCGGCACCGTGAGCTCCTTACCAATCTTCGCCCACTCTCGACTAAACGCATTGTCTGTCACGGCATTCATCGGATTACCATGCCCTACAAACATCACGGGCATCTTCGCAGAAGGTTTTCCATCGCGAAGTTCACGTACGACGTCTTCAGCTCGATGAATGGTTGATTGGGGAGTTTTCGATGGTGGAGTATTTGAGTGCGCCATGACTTCAGTATACCATCTCACGCCACAACAAAGCAGATTCCAGAGTCTTAAAGCCAAATAATTGACATAATATACAAAGTATATTAAAATATGCTTCTTTGTGAAACCACACAGACCTCTCATGGAAAAATCACCCCCACCTCAAATATCGCAATCACCCGAACCGCTCCCGAATAAAAAAGGCCTCTGGAAAGGTCTTTGGGGAACGGAGTACGACCACACTCGGAAAGAGGATATGTTTCTCGTGACGTTTCAGCATCTCCATAATGAAGGACAGCTCGGAAGAGTCATCGTGGATATCGGATCAGGAAAGTACCCCGTTACTCGTCATCTTCCGCCAGAAGCTCAAGTAAAAGTGATTGCCGTGGACATCGCCAGTGATGAAAAACAGCAGTATCCTAACCAGCTGAAAATTCGATTCGATATTGAAAACCTCTTTCGAGATCAGGAAGCGACCAGAGCCGCAGTGTCAAAAGTAGGCGAGTTTCTCCATCTCGACGCGGGCCAAGACGGAGCACTTTGCACGCCCGACATGCAAAAACAGATCGATACCATCGTCTGCTCGGATGTCCTGAACTACGTCGACTACCAGAAGGTTATTACCTCGCTCAAAACCTATATGAAGCCCGGTGCACGGCTCATTCTCGCAGAAATGCCCGGAAGAGGATACAAACAGCTCCACTCAGGAGCCGGCCTCGACTCTGCATACACTCTGGAAAGTTTTCTCGAACGCAGTGGGTTTGAGATTGAGATACGCAGAGAGAATTGGCCTTCGCTCCTCGTCGCAAAGCTTGTATAATGATCTCTCATGATCATGTA
>JAHFJT010000065.1 GCA_023245695.1 Candidatus Peregrinibacteria bacterium
ATCGCGATGAGGGCGATGGTTGCTTGCTTTCCAATGACACTCTGGAGCTGACCTTCGGTGGTATTGATGTCGCCGTTGATCGTGATGTCTGCATCTTCAACGATGAAGGTGACAGGTCGAATATTCGTTCCAAATGAGCCGTTATTGATATTTCCAATCGTGAGTGACTTGCCCTTTGGAAGACGGAAGACGTCGCCCTTTGGAATGGTTCCGTTGAATGAGGTCTGGCTCGTGGTGTTCCATCGAGCGACACGAAGACGGCTTTCTTTAATCGACTTCTCGATCGACTCTTTTTGAAGTGACTCGCTGAGCGGTGTCTCAAATTCACAGAGGAGACTTGAGATATTGTCGAGAGGGTTCTGGTAATCTGCTGGTTGGCTGGTGCTCTGACCGCTGATATTACTCTTTTCGCAAATCTTGTGGGTGGCTTCGAAGCCCTTCACATCGCCTGATGATATAGTTTTTTGCTTCGTCACTTTTGGCTTAATGACGACATCATCTGATGTCTTGATGTCAGAACATTGCTTGATATCGATCAGCTGCGTATCGAGTGGAGACTGGAAGAGGACGTCGCCACCAGCACGAGAGAGAATGTATGGGCAGAGGACGAGGACTTTTGCTGAGCTCGTGCCCTCGATCTTTTCGGTTGGGAGTTTTGCGGCGTTTGGGTAGCTCGTGTAGTGAGCGGTATTGATAAACTCTTCACCGCAGCCATTCTTTGGGTCGATCTTTTTGCAGTCGATCGTGGATTTTACCTTACCCCAGTAGACGATCATCACCGGCTGTGTGGCTCCGTAGATGATGAACTTTCCTGATCCTTTGATCTGATTCTGGTAGCATCCTTTGCCATCGAGATTCCACTTGTCGGGGTTTGAGCCAGCACATCCTTTGAGCGAAGTGGCTTTCTGCTGAGCGGTGTTGATGGAGACAACGGTTGGAGTGTCTGCAGCATCTTGTGAAAGCGTGAGGGTTCCACCCTTGCTGCCCGTGATCTTATTGCCGGCTCCCCAGAGGGTATCGGTGATCTCGGTGTAGGCGGTATTGCTTGGATAAACCGGCGTGTAGAGGATCTGATATTTCACTCGAGTAAATCCAGTGCCAGTACGCGAGAGGTTGATGACCTTCTGTCCCTCTATACGCTTCTCGATGTAGTTATTTGGACACTGTTTTGGGGTGCCTTTGACTTTTGTACAGTCGATCGGTGGTGGGGTGCAGCCTGGAGCATTTGGGGTGAGGGTACAATTTGGTTTACACTCCGGTGCATTTGGAGTTTTGATACAGTCAGTGGGTGGCGGAAGACACTCAGGAGCATTTGGGGTGAGAGAGCAATTTGGTTTAGGCGGCTTACACTCAGGAGCATTTGGGGTCAGCGTACAGTCTGGTTGTTTAGGTCCGACCGTGAGCGCTTTGGTACAGCCTGCGTATTGGAATCCAAAAATGTCGCTTGTTGTTACCGTAATCGTCGTGCCAAGTGGTGCCCCGGAGAATGTTGTTGTTGGATTTTCGGTGGCGTTGAGCGGATTTTGCCCGTTATTAAATGAGCCGCTGGTTGCGGTCCAGGTGTATCGGAGGTTCGCTGGATTTCCGTTGCCCTGATTTATTGGTGTGACGGTGAATGAGGTCTGAGCGTTTGCATTGACTGCTGTAGGCGTGATCGAAAGTGACTGACAGAAGCCAGAAGTTGGGTAATCGGTTCGGTTCCAGATGGTTTTATCGGTGCCGACCTGTTCCCATACCCATGGGCTCGTTTTATTTTCTGCTGACCAGGCGATGGCGCTGGCGCCACCTTCTGGCACCCACTGAGCTGCATTTGCGGCTGTTTTTTGTGGGTAGAGGAGGTGAGCGACTTCGATCACTGAGTGTGTCGTGGCGGTCCATGATGGTTTTGTGACGTTCAAAGAGAACATCTGAAGAAGCTTCGATGGAACGGGTTTAAAGGTGTTGAATCCTCGATTGAGATACTTTGCGGATGGCTTGTCGCAGAGCTCTTTGAAGCTTGCTGGATTCTGTTTTGCCTTCTCGCAGTAATAGGTATCGAGGGTTGGGTTCGCTCCGAGGACACTTGGAAGAGACTTGAGCCAGTCAGCCTTTTTGTCCTGCTGTCCGGCGAGTGTGACTCCATACTCCCATGTGATCATATAAGGATATGCAGGGTTGTCGCTTTTTTCGAGCGTAACTTTCGCACCACCGAAGATGCTCGTGAGCTGTTCGCCCTTGCATGTTTTTGAATTAGAAGGAGGTGCTGTACAGATCACCTGATTGATGTCGGTGTTCGTGACGACGTCCTGTTCCATGTACACTCGGAATCGTTTGATGATGAGCTTCTTGAGGAAGTTCTTGTCTTCGACGGTGTTGTTGTAGAAGGCATGTTCGTGGATCGTCCATGGTTCCTGGGGATAGAGCTGGGTCTTTTCGGCATAGGTGATAGGACACGCTTTTTCTACCGAAGCGCCATTTACAATGATTGTGTAGCCTGAAACTCCTGGTGTACAGCTCGCAGGTGTTGCTGTTTCTGGTGCGGCATATACCGTTGTCGGCACCTGTCCGAGGACGAGGGCGACGAGAGCGACAGACGAGATGATTCGGGAGATTTTTTTCATGGTTGGGGAAAGTTTAGAAACCGGATGGGTCGATTATGCCAGTGCTCTGTGGAGCGATTTGAGTCTGGCCCTGAGTTGGTTTTGAATTTGGAGTCTGGATGATTTTTTTTGGCTTGAGCATGAGATATCCACCGATGAGGATAATAATGATGAGAATGACAAGTGAGATTTTTTTCATATTTTAGTGAGGTTAGAATCCAGTGGTATCGATATTTCCGCTGCTCTGTGGAGCCGCTTGTGTCTGGCCATTTTGTCTTCCATCGCCTACCTTGACTTCCACCTGTGGTGCGACTTCGTGAGCGGTTTCTGGTTTTGACTCCTTCGGCTTTTCTCCTACGCCTGTGGTGCGCTTACCGAAGCCGGCTCCGACGGTGAACTCGTTGACTTCTGTGCGTACGCCTTCACGGACGGTGACGTCTCGGCTGGCTTGTGCGCTTGCGAATATTTGTCCGTTTGCGTCGAAGTACTCAAATGTTTCTTTTCCGATCATCGTGAAGTTTTGGCACTTTTCGAAGAGACCGATGTTGGTCTTGATGTCGAATTTAACGACGATGTCGTTGTACTCAGGTCCGAGATTGACTGACTTTGCGCCAGAGTCTTGTTCGTACTCTCGTACTTTTTCGATCATGGCGACGAACTTTTTGTAGAAAGTCTGATGTGCTACATCTATGTCTGGATTGCCTGATTTCTTGATGTCGTTATAGAGCTCTTTGTCCGCTGGTTTGAAAGCGTAGGGGATAACGCCTGCCATCTTGAGTGAAATAGGGGATCGTAAGAAGTTGGCTGCACTGCTTCTGTCGAGCGGGCTAATGACCTCGATAAGTGCACGTGCGGCTCGAGCTTCTGCTTGGTCAGGTGAGTGAATGTCGAACTCTTTTGGATTGATGAGTCGGTATCCAAGTCCAGCGTAGTTGTTACTTCGTCGAGCTCCGTGAATGTGCTGAGTTCCTACCATCGAGACGAAGAGATTTCCTGTTTCCTTCGCATCAATAGACTTCCACTCTGCTTCTGAGAATGTGGTCGTTTTGATGTGCTTCATGATCGTATCCGCGATCTCACCTTTGTAGTTTTTGTATGTCGTATTCTCGATGTATCCCATGATCATTTGTTTGATCCATGGAGACTCCTTTTCGAGAGCCTTTTTTCGTTCGATGACCGTCTTTTCTGAGAAGTCACGGAATGTATTTACGATGAGGTAATTTCGAGCGGCACTACGATCCGCCTCTGAGAGTTTTGGGTTGGCGTCTCCTTTTTTTGCAAGGAAGCTCTCGAAATCTTCAAATACCTTTCCGTAATCTACCTGTAGACCACGGTTGTACTCGGTTGTGAGTTTTTTCAAATATGTCTGGTGTTTTTTGTCTCCGTTTTCGTACCACTCTTTAACGAGTGCTTCGATATTGTCACGTGGTTTTTCGTTTTTCTCCTGTACCTTTGCAGCAGCTTCTTCAAAATCCTTTCGACTTCGAATTTCGAATTTTGGAATTTTTCCTTCGGCCTGAAGTTTGGTAAAGGTGTCGTAATCCAGAATCTGGTTGGCATCGAGCTTGCTCTTTTTGCCAACTTCTTCGATAGCTTTTCCAATATTCTTTTCGAGGTATGCCTCAGATGTGTTTTCCAGAGCTGTCTGACTCACGGTGTCTTTTGAGATGTAGATGCTGATGTCGTTGTAGGCGCCATTTTTTTCAAATGGATAGCGCTGTTGTTTTCGAGTAATAAAGAGACTTTCTTTCAAGTTGGTGTTGAGGAAGAAGTCGTTTCCGTTATGAATCAGGGACGTATCTTTGAGAGATGGGTCGAGGAATACTTTGATATTTGCTGGACCGCCCTGTTTTCCAATACTCATGCGATAGACTCCATTTTCTGGAACGAGTTTGACATTCACCTTCTTGAGAACATCGTTGAGGTCTTCGTATGTAACCGTATTGGATCCGTTGAATTTTGTTGATGCATCTGGCGTGACTATTTCTTCGCCTTTTTCATTCATGGTTATACGGCCACTTCGTCCAAGATTGATAACTCGTTTTCTGTCGCCACGGATGGCTGCTTCGAGCTGTTTTTTTACATCAGCATCATCCGTTTTTGCGTCAGAAGCTTCGACGAGTCGGAGAACCTTTGTCGACTTTCCAATACTGAAGGTAACGTGTGGGATGATGAATGGGGGAACGAGTGTGAATGCGACTCCGAACCCGGAAATGAGAGGTAAGTCGAAGTCGGCGGTGTTTTTGGTGTCGATGTCGTGCTTGATCGATTCGTATATTTCCATAGCGATAGCGGCTTTGTAGGCTTCATCAAGTGTCTTTCCCTGAGCCTTCATGTCTCGCTCTGCGATCTCGAGGAGCCCCTTGATCTGTTTTCCGAGTACTGGGTGCTCCATTAATGCCTTGTATTTGTCGTCCGACTTTTCGATCTGTGCAATACCTGTTTTTTCGTATTTTTCTCGTAGGGATTTTTCCAGAGCACGTTCTGCATTGGTTCGGATTCCAATCGATCCACCGACTCCTGCACGCAATGTGAGTACATCAACACCCACTCCTGCACCTATCGAGAGGTCGAGTGTTTCTGTGACAGGGAGCTGAAGATTGATGTCTGCAACAGGTCCGAGTTTTCCATCTGTGGTTGCGAAAATGCCGCCCGACAGCGAGACTGAAGCGCCCTTTGGGAGCTTCCATCTCTTTCCTCCTTCGAGCACGAGGCCGTTTGTTTCTCCGACACTGACTCCTGCCTTGAAGAAGTAACCATCACCGAGATCGACGATGCCTCCTGCTCCTACGGTAGCTTTCAGTGTTCCGTCTACTTCTTCGAAGCCGACTCCAATACCTCCATGGAATTTTTGTTCGATACGCTTTCCCATTTTTACAAGCTGCTCATCAGAAAGGTTTTTCTTGTTTTTGAAATCCTTCAAGAGAGCGTTGATTTCCGGACTCTCTGAGTATCTGACTGCGGCTTTTTCTTTTGATGCCTCAAGTTTTCTCTCGGCAATGTAGCCAGCTCGGATGAGCTCTACGGTACTTTTTTCCAATTTTCCGGATTTGATCATCTCAGCGGTTACGGCACTCTTTCCTATGTCCTCTCGTTTTCCGGCTTTGATAAGCCCAAGTTCGATGTAGGTGTTGAGTTTTGTAACGAGGTTTGCGCGAGT
>JAHFJT010000066.1 GCA_023245695.1 Candidatus Peregrinibacteria bacterium
CAGTCTGTTCTGAAAATTCAGCAGGTTCTTGAGCGACTGTATCTCGAGGGTGATCCGGAGAACTCTTCACCGACGCAGCTAAAAGGCGTGGTGGTAGTGGGTGAAGCTCCCCTTCCCGTCGTACACAAAGGCTCGCAGTTTTTTATGAGTCTGTTGCCGTACACGGACTTTGTCGATCCGGAGTATGTCTTTTCTGATGCGACACAGACCTTTGAGCGTGTGAGTGGTGTGACGGATGCAAAACCTGAGGTTTGGCACGGTGTGATTCGTGCACCTTTGAGCGGCGTGGATGGTCGCAAACAGCTCGCGGAGTACTTCGATAAAAATCACCTCTACCATACGGGTGACAAGGCATTTACCGATTTCCAGAAAAAAGTTCTTGTGAGCGATCTCCATACTGAGGCCAAAAAACTCAACTCGAGCCTCTTTCCACGGTACCAGAATTTTTTGAAGAACATGGAGGATCTTGCGTACAACCGATACAGCGCGAAGTGGCTCTCGATTTTGAAAAAAACGTTTGATCTTGCGGATGCGATTGATATCGCAGGTGTGAATGCGGACACGGCTGCACTGGCGAAACAAGATGCGGCGGCAGAGGCACAAAAAACGCCTGAGGAGCAGGCTGTGGCTGATAAAAACGCAAAGGAGGTCGCCGCAGCGAAACAGCAAATTTCGCAGGCTACCGGCGGAAAAGGGGCGGTCGTCGCTACGGGATACGATCCGACCATACCCGACATTCAAACCGTCAAACCGATCCAGAAGTACCATGTGCAGTACCCGGAACTTTTTGGAACACTGCTCAACTCGATCACCGATTGGGTGGCAGGCAGTGGTAGATGGACGGCTGACGATGTTGAGACGCTTCCGGCGCTGATTGCCAAGAAAGACCTCTTCACCATGCAGTACCTCAAAAGCATCAATGACTCAGTGGAGGTAAAAATCGACGATCAGGTGGAGAAAATACAGCAGCCACAGCGACTCAACCGAAATGTGACAGTGGAGGGGCATGTGCCTGATCTGAACGGGAAACCGGTGGCGGTTGGACTCCCAATTCTCGATGGATTCGGAAATGCACTTTCTCATATACTCCTTTTCGTCAACGACTCCCTCTTGGATCCTTCGGTATATAGCCAGGGATACTCCAAGTACGCTACGCAGATCAGTGGTCGCGAGATGGGGCACTCGCTCCACTACAAAAATGGCGTGAACTTTGACGACCTTTCGCACGTACAACAGTGTACGCTCTATGGGGGAAGTCAGTATAAAACAGGAACGGGGGCTGGGAGCGGGAACGCAGCGCCTGCTGGCGCTGTAGGCGCTGTACCCCAAATGGTGAAATTCTTGCGCGCACTTAATCTTGGAACACTCAATGCGAGTAGTGTGGCACAGAGTGTGAGTGGCGGGTTTGTAGATCCAAGAGTTGCCTATTCGTTTGGCTTTCATACGCGTCCACTTTCCCTTTCTGAAGCGCAAAAAGAGACCGGTGGACAGTATACGTATGGTGCGCGGATTGAACCTGATCTTGAGCTCGGTATTCCGGCATTTTACCCCGAATTCCAGGGCGAGTTCCATGTGAACGATATTATTTTACGGGTGGATGGTCAGCAAATTTCTCCGACGAATACGATAGAGTCGGTCGTGAAGGCGAAGTATCCACCATCTGCGATGAGTGTGGAGTACTGGAGAAAAGGTTTTTCTACGTCGAAGACGACGCAGGTTGCCATCAGCGATTCCAATGGGGACACTGCGGTCGCTGGATGCTACGGTATCAATAGCCAGTCTCCTCAGAAATGCTTTATTGATGCGGCTAAACGCCCGATCGCCGACCGAGCAGGCACGGCTCGAGTATCCGATACGGCGGTCATTCCCGATGTGGATGGGTCGAGTGCGTGCACGACGTTTTCGGCCTTTGATCTTTTTGACCGATTCCTCAATGGGGATCAACAAAATAATATTATCGGTGTCAAGAAAGTTTTGGAAATCCTCCGCTACAAGCCAGATTCACCACTCACTCCTTTTGAAAATAGCCATGATCCGGCAAAGATCGTGATGGGTCCTGCGTTTACCCTGCAGCAACTTCTGGATCAGTACGGTGTCATGAACGGTAAGGACGACAATGAGGATTTTTTTGACACCAATGCGAGCGGAAAGGTCGATAAGACGGCGTGGATCGACCTGAATCACAATGGGAAGATCGATCTCTGGCTCAATCCTAGCTTCATTGGCTACAATAATCTCAATGTTTACGATCCGTCGGATTTTTCGCTTAACAATCAAAAGGATTACACTTTGTCTCTCGATGTTGAGGCGTTCAAAAAAATCTATCCTAAGCTTTTCAAAGGCAATCAGTACATTGGGACATATACCGGAGAGTTTGTGGGTGGCGACTGGGGCGTGGATGATCCGAGCGAGATTGCGTACCCATTTGTCGCAAGTGGGACGACCGAAGAGGAGCGATGGAGGCAAATCCAAAAAGTATTTTTTGATACCAACCAGATGCAGGTCTATGCGACCGCACGAACGCTGCCGACTAAAAAAGAGTATCGACGACATATCGAGGGCATGCTCCAGTCTGGTGGTGCTGGTGTAGATCTCAAACTTCTTGCCACGACCTATTCATGGGCAGATAGCTGTATCGCGTACGGCGGGAACTTCTGTGCAGATGATACGCTTGAGGCTGAGCAACTTTTGGAAAAAACGGCGAGCATCTGGCTCAAATTTACGCCGAATAAAGAGAAGGACCTCTCGACTGCGTCGTATCATAAAGAGCCGACGGCAACGACGCTCAGTACACAATTTCAAAGTGTACTATCGATCGGTTTACCAATTGATAAGCCGCGCTATGTGAGTTATGTGAATTCACAAGGCGTTGCACAACAGGTGGTCTATCCGAATATTTTTGCGGCGGGATCATATGATGTGTATGTCGCGCAGTTAAAAGCTATGGAGCAGCAGCTCGGAATGGGCGAAGGTTCGTTGACGAGTATGTTTACGAACATAGGAGGCGGGAACGGGAACGCGCCGCCTAAAGGCGCGCTTAGCGAGGGTATTAAGACGCTTGGAAATGGCATGACCGTGTTTACGCTGATCGATGCGAAAAAGGCGCAGTCGTTTTTGGAGTGGAAGAATTTGAGTCTCGAAGAAAAGCATCAGCGCGTCATGGAGGAGTATTTGAATCCAGGAATAGATGGATATATCGATGATCCAAATGGAACGGGAGCTGGCGCCGGAGGCGCCATGGGCTATGAAGCACTTTATTTTGTCTCCGATGGAAAACCGACGTACTACACGACGGATTTTTCTGGTGATCCCCCATTGAATGAAACGGATCCTGTGTATCTTTCACTCACGAGTGGCACGACCGTGTTTGGAGACAGTGGCGCCGGTGGCTCAGGGGTTGGATCCAAGACTGGCGGAAGCGCTGGTGATACTGAAAATCTGAATGATGCGCCGGGTGGGAGTTCATTCTATGGAGAGCCGGTGCCGATCTTTGAGTGGTTTACCGCGATGAAGGTGTGGTGGGAGGATACGAAGAAGGCCTTCAAAAAACCCCTTGGGATCGACCTTTCTCAGGATTTCAATGGAAATGCATTCAATAAAACCGTGAACCCTGGCAATGTTGCGACGAGTTTACAAATAGCACTTTCGAAGCCCCAGCTCCAGACGCACGGCGAGAGTTTGGATATTACAGTTACGGCCAAAGATGCCGGTGGAAAAGTAGCGAGCGATGATCATGGGTCGGCGATTCGACTTGAGGTGAGTGGCAATGGAGCCGTGGCATCGGATACCGCGGTGGTGGTTCCTGACGTGCACGATCTCCAGGACATTACGTTCCAGAATGGTACCAAGCAGAAGGGTATTTTCTTGTCGAATGGTGTCGCCAATTTCCAGATTATTTCTGGCAATAAGCCGCAGACCCTCGTGATTCGGGCCTATGCCTACAGTGAAAATGGACAGATCCAGAGTGAGAGCAAGACCCTCGTTATTAGTGAGCCTCTTGCGGGTCCCGTGAGTCCGATTGATATCGGGGATGTGGGCGAGAGTGGCACTCCGAAGGCCGTCGTCATGTCGAGCGATAGCAGCGGTTCTCCAAGTCTCCTTACTCCAGGTGGACTGAGCCGATCGACGATCAAGGTGGATATGATCGATGATAAAAATCAGCCGATCCGGGATCAGGTGATTCATTACACCGTGAATACCTCGGGTCCGATTGAGATAGAAAATCAGAGCACCAGCGATAGTGACTCCAAGACACCTGGCACTCAGATAGACGCGTACGTCGACTCGCTCGCGTTTGTGGTTCGGTCGAAGACGGGTGTTGAGAGTGGCACGGGAACAATTGCGGTGACGGGTTCGTTGGCCGATGGCACGACGTTTCAGACGTCTGGAACGATCGCCGTACGAAATGATCTTCACCTCGAACTCAGCTCAGCGACGGCTTCTCTTCCTGCGGATGGCGGATCGCAGACGGTCTTCACCGGAGTTTTAAAAGATAGCACGGGTGCGGTGGTGAACTACTCCGGACCGGTTTCCTTTACTCTTGGAAGTGGCGGAATGGGTTCGCTGGCAAGTGCGGCACCGGATCATTTTATCAATGGCAAGGCTCTTCTTTCGATTCGCGCAGGAACCCACACGGGCGCGCTCTCGGTATACATGGACACCCTTGGGCTCCCTTCGGCGAGCGCCTCGGTCGCCCTCCTCAGCCTCCCGGCTTCGGCGCTACGCGTCACCAGTAGCATCAAAACTATGCCAACCAAGCTCGGCTCGGTGTTGAGTACGGCGACGGTGTCTGTTTCGTTCTTCGATCCGAATGGGAATTTGGCCACGAATATGGGGGTGGGAACGGGAGCTGGCGCCGGAGGCGCCATTACCGTTCGCATCACCAAAGACACGGAAAAATATGGCTTCATTCAGACCAGCAACGGCGGTCTCACGAATCAAACCACGATCTACCCTTCACAGGGAACAGCCGCGGTCACCATCGCCTCTCGTGATACTCCGGGTCCAATCCATCTCGTCTTCTCTGCAAATGGCGTGAAGAGCGATACCCTCGAAATCATCACCCATGGCCGAACCGGCGCAGGACAGGTCGCGAACTTTTCTCCGAATGTTCTCTATGCATCCATCCTCGGTGGCCCCTTTGGAAATGTCACGCAGCAGAACTACCTCGCGGGAAATATGCTCTTCAGCGGAAAGACTCAGGCGGCCAGTGCGATCACGACGGAAAGTGTGCCGCATCATCGCATGATGTCGCTCAATGCGTACGGCGGTTTGCGCGTCACAGACGAGAGTATCACTCTTCAGGTCGCATCTTCGGGTGAGCAAGAGCCACTTCGAGTAGACGTCGTGAATGGCTTGAACAAGGCGAAGATGGGCTCAGTGCTCGTCAAACAACAGGGCCAGCCACAGCTCGTGCCTTCCCTGAAAGACGTAGACGGTAAGGCGGGAATTTTTGTTCAGGATCTGCAGGCGCAGAGTGCCGCATCGGTTGCGTTGGTCGCGGGTACGAACGGACTTTCTCTTCGGGAGCAACAGACGGAGATCGCGCGTATTAATACGGCGGGTGGTATCCATGTAAACGACTCTCGCGTGTCCCTAAAGGTGACGGGAGAAGATAGTACGAGTCCGGACAGCAGCGAAGATAGCGTTTCCAATAAGTACCTCCGCATCGATATTCTCCTCTCTGGCATCGTGATCGCTCGAGTGCAGCTCGGGTTTGATGCGGTAAATAGTGTCTC
>JAHFJT010000067.1 GCA_023245695.1 Candidatus Peregrinibacteria bacterium
TCCGAATCAAAGGGTCCGAAGAGGTCGCATTTTATAGTGTCGGCATGCGACTCATCGAAAGTCTCACGATCATCTCTCTCTACTTCATGAACTCGGTGCTGCCCGTCCTCACAAAATCGATCGAATCCCACGACGGTCGTCACAGTTCGATTATTCAAAACGCCTTCGACTTTCTCTCGATCATGAGTTTTGCGATCGTCGCTGGCGGATACGTTCTCGCCTATCCCATCATCGCGATCGTGAGCGATCCGAAGTACTTGAGTCGTTTGGGCGAAGGCATCTATGGCTCAGATATTGGCTTGCAGATCCTTGTTTTTGCGCTCATGTTTTCCTTTATCAACACACTCTTTTCATTCGTACTCATCAGCGTGAATCAGCAAAAAAGATTGTTGTGGATCAATATTGGAGCGATCGTCGTCAACCTCGCAATCAACGCCCTCATTATTCCAAAGTACGGTTTCCGTGGCGCAGCTATGACCAGTGTGGTTGCAGAGTGTTATATCTTAGTAGCAACATTCACGACCTCTCGAAAGTATCTAAAGTATAATTTGCGCTTTACCAACCTCATCAAAATTATTGCGTCCTCCGTCATCATGGGCATCGTGGTCTGGCTCTTACGTGAGCCAACATTTAAACTCATCGAAAACAAAAACTTCCTCGTGCTCGTGCCAATCGGCGGCGCAATCTACGCCCTCATGCTCATGCTCACCGGCGTACTCACTCGCGAAAAGTTCCGCAGCGTTCTCCGAAAAGAACAACCCGATATTATTCCGGAGCAGCCGTAATGTGCTGTTAGAAATTTACAACAGATTGCGTAGGGCTGTGCAGTGTTTTGCTGTATATGATCTTGCTTTTTTGGCTTATTTTTGAGATAATAAGAGCTCCCACAACCAGATACTTCAGCTCGTTTACTTTACTTCTCCATTAGGGAGCAACACAGGGAATTTTATTTCTTTTTGATGCTTTTTGTATGGAAAATCTTGAACACTGGTCCGATGACGCACTCCTCATTGCCACACAGAAGTATGGCGAGGAAGCGCGCAAGTGGCGTAATAAATTCCTGGGACTCCTTCCCGAAATCAATCGTCGAAAACTCTATGAACAGAGAGGCTTTCCATCTATTTTTTACTTTGCCAAAGTTCTCGGCGGAGTAAGCGAAGAGCAGGTGCGAACGGTGCTGCGCGTGGAAGAATCGCTGCAGGATAAGCCCATGATGCATGCCTTACTGGTAAATGGCGACGTGAGTATCAATAAAATGGTAAAGGTTCACACAGTCGCAACGTCAGCGAACGAAGAGGCTCTTGCAAGCCAGGTCCAACTCCTCTCAAATCGAGCGGTAGAAACGTTAGCAAAAGATATACGGAGCATGTCAAATTCATCCAGCTTCATGCACGTGCAGGAATCTGCAACAGAAAATAACCTGAAACTTGAGCAAGATGTGGAGCGGGAGCTCATGCACCTCCAAGATAAAGGAATCGACATAAATGAATTTCTTCGAGAAGCGCTCAAAAAACGCGAACTCGAAATTGAACAAGAAAAAGAAGCGATTGCCACAGCCTGCACGGAAACCACATCAAGATATATTCCTCAAGCCGTACGCGACATTCTCACGAAAGAATACGGCACGAAGTGCTCAATAGAAACTTGCAAAAACCCTTCCGAGGAGATCCATCACACACAGAGATTCTTCCTCTCGCGCAAGCACAATCCATACTACATGGCTCCGCTATGCCAAGAACATCACCAAATTGCACACACCATTGATCTCAAAGTGCAGGAAAAGAAAAGGCTATAGGCCCGCGCCAATCGCGCCCATCTCGCCCGCTAATTTCTTAAACACCTCCCCTCGCTCCTTATAGTTCTTGAACTCATTGAAGCTTGCGGCCGCAGGTGACATCAGTACCACGGAGTCGCCACCCAGCGATCGCGCCTCAGCCACGGCTCCTTCGACCGCCTCACGGAGACCACCGACCGTCACGCAGCTCACCGGCAACCGACACACACTCCCATCCTCCACACACGACGTATGACCTGCCTTAAGGGCCTCGCCAATGCGCACGCCCGACGGCCCCATCAAAAATATTTTTTGCAAAAATTTCATCTGCGAAAGTCGCCATCCGAGCGCCGTGAAATCGCTCCCCTTTTCACTTCCACCTGCGATCAAGAAAAATGGCTTTTCCAAGTCGTTAAACGTAGCACACGCGGCAATACACGCCTCAGGTGTCGTCGAAAAAGAATCGTTATAAAACGCCACAGAAAAATTCCCATCGCCCTTCATGACGTCGCCCGTGACGATCATCTCGCCTACCGGTTCGAGCCGATGTGGTAATCCTTGAAACGTTCGCAAAGATACCTCAATAGTATGTAAACTCACGTCCATAATCTGCGCCACTGCTACCGACGGCAACACATTCTCGAGATTATGCCGACCCAGTAAGGCGATATCCTTACACGCGATTACCTCACGCGCACCTCGTTCCCTCGGATCCATATCCGACTCATCGACAAAATATATGCGGCCACTATCCACCCAGAGCGCGCCACTTCCACCCTGTCGTGTACTGATATAAATACGCTGTGCACTTCCCAGCTCGGCGAACTCCTTTGCATACGGATAATCCGCATTCAAAAGGGCAAAATCAGCATCCGTCTGAAACTGCATGATCGGGTACTTCGACTCATGATACTCCTCCACCGACGCGTGATAATCCAGATGTTCAGAGGTCACATTCAGCACCACCGCAATATGCGGACTCTGCTCCAGATCCACCAGCTGAAAACTCGAGAGCTCAAGAACTACCGTCGCATCTTCGCTCAACTCATCCAGAAAACTCACCGCTGGCACGCCAATATTTCCACCTAGAAATACTTTGTGGCCGCCGCGCCGCAAAATATCCGTAATCAATGACGATGTTGTTCCCTTTCCTTTCGTCCCCGTCACACCAATAATCGGCACAGGGCAGTGCTCAAAAAAGTACTTCGTCATGCTCGTCACGACCGTTTGACTATCCGACTCATCGACGAGCTCCGCAATCTCAGGTTTGAAATACGAGATCCCCGGACTCCGAAACACCACATCGAAATCACGCAATCCGCTCAGATACTCAGAGCCACCACGGAACTTCACGCCATCAGCTAATCCTTCCACGCGCTCGCTCTGATCACACACCGTCACATCACTATATCCATGCCGCAGCAGATATTCGCACATCGCACGACCTTCTACGCCGTATCCCAAAATTGCTATCTTGTCAGTTTTTTCCATGCGCGAATACTAGCATATTACCCACGACTCGGTCGAGAGACGGCTTTTGAAGCCAAGGTTTATCCCAAAAGTTCCCGGATCACCTCGTCATCCGCTGGTGGAAATTCATACTGCGAGATCTCGTCCAGACGTACCCACTTGATCTCCTGGCCCTCTTTGCCAAAAGGCTCCCCGAGGAGAATCTGGCAACGGTGCCAACTCAATTTTACATATCGATCCTCGTAGTAATGTTCCGTTCGCATAAACGGCGGACGAACCGCGGCCTCAATGCCTAGCTCTTCTTGGAGCTCGCGCTTGAGACACGCTCGCTCATTTTCACACAGCTCTAATTTTCCACCTGGAAACTCGTACATATCATTGAGATGTTTTTTGTTCGTGCGTTTCTGGATAAGCACTTCTTGGTGTTTGCCATTTTTTCGCCAGATAATGCCTGCGGCCACGCGAACGACGTGAGCGGCTCCCGTTCCCGCACCCTCGATCTTTCTCGTTACACGTTTCGATACCAATGTATTTCCAATATTTTCCATTTTTTGCGCAGCCTTTTTTGCCGCTTTCAGAGCCTTTAACTCCCCTGCTGCGTAATCCATCAGGCCTTGATAAAACTCCCGCGCGTGACCGCGCGGACACGCCTCTGCCGCAATCACTTTCAACTCCGCGTCGGGTTGTTCTCCAAAAAAATGTTTGAGCATTTGTCGCACATTCGTATCGAGTGCCACGCAATCTTCCCCATACGCAAACGACAAAATCGCACCCGCCGTGTACTCACCCACGCCAGGAATGCGGCGCAACATCGCATACGTCGACGGAAACACACCGCCGAATTCATGCATCACCAGCTGTGCTCCTACGATCAAATTCCGAAATCGCCGATAGTATCCCAAGCCGCGCACGTACTCTATCACCTCTTCCCACTGCGCATCAGCCAAACTCACAATCGTCGGAAATCGCGCCATAAACTTCACAAAAAACGGCACGACACGCTCCGCCTGCGTCTGCTGGAGCATCACCTCGGAAATCCAGACAGCATACGGATCCCGCTGCATGCGCACCTCTCGCCACGGAAGATCCCGCTTGTTCGCGGCAAACCACTCGACGATGAACTCACCAAACTGCTTTAGTGTAGAGAATTTCATAGCCATATAGTACCTCAAGTTCAAAAATTGACGAACACATTTTTAAGGGGTAAAATAAAGAGGTAATAAAGAAACCTCTCCAAAAACCACACTATGCCTAAACTTCTTGCTACAAAACGAAAAAAAGTAAACTTCATGGTGGATGAAGGTATTCTTGAGCGAGTGGAAGCGATAATTCCCTCAGGTGAACGGAGTGATTTTGTAAACCATGCTATGGAACAAGCGCTTATAGTATACGGCAGAAAAAAAGCTTTTGAATTCTTTCAAGAATTGCCCAAGAAGGGGAAAAAGAAATGGACGAGTGATAATATTGTAAAATTTATAAAAAATGAGAGAAAGAAGAGGCTTCTCTAAGCAGACATTGGTGATGGATGCATCAGTAATGATAAAGCTGATCGCCCAGGAAGATGGCATCGAAACGCCTCTTGAAAAAGCGGTCCAAAAGCTTAGTAGCGACATTTTAGACAATATGTTCGATATAGTAAGCTCTCCATTACTATGTTGGGAAGTGGGAAGTTGGGCAAGCCGTGCATTTCCACAGCAAGCCCTCCAGATTATATCATCTTTACCCATTTTTGGAATTCAAGAACACCGACTGAGCCTCGAAGTTTCTTCGTTAACTTTTGAAATAATGAGGAAATGTCCTCATGTAAGTTTTTATGATGCTTCCTATCATGGACTAGCAATGTATTTGAATGCCACATTTTTAACGAATGATACGGCATACCATCGCGAAGCTCACAGCTTTGGCCACATAAAGCTTCTCAAAGATTACTAAGCGCTTAAAGCTAAATATTGCTAAAAATAAAAATATATGTTATAATTAAAAAAATAAAAAACAAATGAATATGGCTTCAAGAAACACACCCGAATACACTCCACCACAAGATTCTGAACGCCAGCTCGATCTCAAGCGCGCTCCGGAGGAACTCAAGCTCCAGCCATCCAAGAAGGTGGGTGGCATTCAAAATTGGGTGAGAGACAAACTCAAAGTCGCAGGTGCCTATGCAGGTATTGCCGGTGCAAGTTTTCTCGGTGGCCACATCGCCGCAGGAAAAGTCGATGACATGGCACGTCCAGCGATCGAGGCCGTAGCAGATGCGACATCGATCGAGGCTTGTGAGAAGAATTTTGACGAAACTAAAAAAGAGTGGCTCTCAAAAATCGAAGAAGGCCACGGAAAAATCATGGGAAAAATTCTGGACATGGGACCGGTCAAATCAACGGTCAAGGCTATGATTGAGATGATGGTGGATATGCTCAACTCGCTCCAGGAAAAGCTCTGCAAAATCCCAGAAGCCGTCAAAGAAGCCACGGAAATTA
>JAHFJT010000068.1 GCA_023245695.1 Candidatus Peregrinibacteria bacterium
TAGATATTTTCACGTCTGCCATTCGTTCTATTGCCTCACTCTCCCTACTTTGCCCATTTTGCCTTTGGAACGTTCTTGGTGGAATTTTGGATCCAATAAATAGCTCTTCCAATCGTGAGATTGGTGCTTGGGAAGAAGTTATTCATTGGACTTGGGACGACATCGCCGGCCTTGTAGTAGGCGAGCCAGACGATATATGGATAGTTCTTTGCTGGAGTGTCTTTGTACATTGGGGTATTGAATACAACGCCACCGTATGGATCAAATGTCTGGTGAAAATATGAGGCTGCTTGAGCTCGATTCAAGTACGCATATGGGTTGAAATTTCCATTACTATCGAGAGTCATAATGTTTTTCTGGAGAACCGCACAGATGGCGCTAGCACTATACTTTGTCACAGATGGGGCGAGTGTAAGACTAACATCCTTTCCGCATTTTCCTGGATCTTGTGGCACAAGACCTGCTGCATTCGTCAAAAGATATGCAAGCTGCGATCGAGTAATTGAATCATTCTTTGGAGCTATCTCCGGAGTAAATGCCTGAGGTTTTGGTTGTGCCTCAAAAGTATTTGGCACTTCTGCGCTTGCAGCCTTTGAACTACCTGATCCACTTGCCGATCCGCTACTTCCCGATCTATCGCCTCCGCTCCAGCTACCAAGAACGTTGCGGCCTGACACAAAATATGCGCCGCCGACAACCAGTAGGAAAATGACAATGCTCAGCCATATTTTTTTATTCATTTTCGCAATGAGTAAGAGATTATTGTATTGTTATCTTACAGAAAAAAAGGGGGATCGCGCAATTATTTGGTATATTTGGCGATTTATTTTGTAATGCGAATTTTGTGCACAGTGTCACGTACTACTCCTCATACCCCCAGTGCAACTTCTGGTTCAAAATCTCGTAGTAGTTGCGGTCGACGGCGCGGATGAGGTCGAGGTGTTGAGGGGCTTTTTTGATAATGACTTCATCGTCGTAGATAAGGCCGATGGTGTTTTGGCCATCGAGGGTGAGACCGATTTTGATCTCTTCTTCGCGGCGTTCGGTTTCGATACGAATCGTGACGATGCGCTCGTCGGGAATAATAATTGGGCGCATAGAGAGGAGGGCAGGGCAGATGGGCGTGATCACGAAGCCACCAACTCGTGCATGGACGATCGGGCCACCTGCGGAAAGAGAGTGACCTGTTGAGCCCGTTGGTGTTGCAACCACAAGACCGTCAGCCTTGAAGGATGCGGCGTCGAGTTCGTCGATACGCACACCTAATTTAATAAGTCGCGCGAATGAACCTTGATTGATAACGGCGTCGTTGAGCGCGAGAGACTCAAAGATAGTTTTATTTTTTCGTCGAAGCGTCACATGGAGCAGTGAGCGTGGATCCATGACATATTTTCCTTTGAGAAATGCGGTCATTTTTTTCTCAAAATCTTTTAGGGTTGCCTCGGTGAGAAATCCGAGATTTCCGACGTTGATTGCAAATACAGTCGTCTCTGGTTTCGTGAGAGAGCGAGCCGTTTTCAAGAGCGTACCATCACCACCAAGCGTCACGATCATGTCGACGGTTGCGCAGATATCGATCTTAGACGAGCCTCGTCGCATCTTCCAGTTCTTCTTTTTTCCGTACTTCTGATTGAGCGCATCGGCTGCGTGCTTATCAAGAACGACATGCTTATCGAGCTTTTCCAAAAACTTCAAAACCTGCTCGAGCTTTTCTACCTCCTCAGGAATACTTTTTTTACAAATAATACCGATTTTGGCGAAATGGACGGCGTGGATAGGATTTTTCATGACTGTATTCTGCCGCTTTTAGAGGTCTTTTACAAGCTTTTCAAAGAGTCCGCGGAGCTCTTGGGCTGAGTTTTTCCAGGAGAATTTCGCACTTTGAATACGTCCTTTTTGAGACAACTCTGCTCGCAGTTCCTTCGATGCAATAAGGCGTTCTATGGCTTGTGAAAGCTCTGGAATAGATGCTGGCGAGACGAGAATGGCGGCGTCTCCGACGACCTCGGGCATGGATGAGACGTTGCTCGTAATAACTGGGCAGCCTGATTTCATGGCTTCCAGTAAGGGAATTCCAAACCCCTCATAGAGCGACGGGAAAACTAGGCAGGTCGCGGTGTTGTAGTACCCGGGAAGATCACGATCTTCGACGTAGCCGGCGAATTTTACGCTATCCTCTAACTCGCACCCTTTTACGGTCTCGAAAATCTTCTCAAAGTACCAACCTTTCCCACCCACGATCACGAGCGAGTACTCGGGATGCTGCTTCACGACTTCGGCAAAAGCCTTGATGAGCGTGACAAAATTCTTTCGGGGCTCGAGTGTTCCCACGGCGAGAATATATTTTTCGGGAAGGTTTTTTTCACGGCGAAATACCTCTGTTTGCTCAGCAGAAAGAGGCTGAAATTGCTCACCGGCGCCACATGGAATTACCTCAATTTTCTCGGATGGAATTTTAAAAAAATGCTGGAGATCGCGCTTTGTATTGCTCGAGACGGTCACGAAGGTACTGATTTTTTTTACGGCGAGAGGCAGTGTCATGCGCTCGATAATGGTGGCCTTGAGATGATGGCGCGTCGCGAAAAGCCAGGCCACCAGATCGTGTACCGTTGCGACAACCGGCAGCCACTTGGGTGCAAACGATGGAATAATGTAGCTCGTCGGTGCAAAATAGACATCGGGCCTTTCTTCTTTAAGATCCTTGAGCACCTTGAAGTGCCAGCGAAGTGGACTCGGTGGGAAGAATTTTTGAACCGCGTTTTTGTAGTGCTCCCACTCAGGATACGGCTGATCCGTATAGAGGATAAACATATCTCCTGGAAAATTCTTCAGAAGTTGTTCCACCATTTCGTGCGTATACCAGCCCTTTCCGGCCTTTTTACTTCTCACTGCTTCGCGGATGTCGATGGCGATGATCATACTTGTGCATTGTACCACAGTTTGCTATCGTTACAGCAGTTTTATACGCATGTGATACCTCTTTATGGCAGCAAAATCTCTTACCGACCGCATCAAAGAATTTTCTACCCAGCAGAAACTTGTTTTCTGGGGATCGGTTGCCGTGATGGTGAGCGTGTTTTTTCCATGGTACTCGGATCTCGATGCATTCAAAACGGGTGATACTTTTTTGGGCATCACGGGACCACTCTACTTAGCGGGTGTTTTACTTTTGGGCATTAGTACGATCTCTGCCCTGACGATGATCAGCCGAAATATGCACGAGAAGATTGAGCGGATTTTTTCAGCTATTGGAAATTTCTATATGATGGCTGCTGGATTTTCTGCATTTCTTCTGCTCCTTGCGAACTCGGTGTACTTTCATCCAAAATTTGGGGTGAATATCGCGATCAAGGAGTCGCGCATGGGCATGCTTATCGCACTTGCGGGTGTGATTGGACTCGGGATTGGTGGCTACATGATGCGAAAATCTCATCGTGCGTACTCTCACCTCGATATCGAATCGAACTATGAGCCTCTTATTAAAATGCCAGAGCGACGCGAGCACTCGAGTTTGCGTGATGATGTCACGAATGAAGATGTAGAACAGAATACTCTTATATAATATGTAGCGAATTTTATGTTTCGACGAGAACAACCTCAGGTCACCGGTGTCGTTTTTTACTGCAAAGACTGCGAACGCATTGTCGATGCTCACCAGGTCGGCCGAAAATATGTGTACAGTTGCAATATTTGTCGCACGAAAAATGTGGCATTTGGAACGGAAAAAAGTATTCGTTCATTCTTTCATTTTGACGAAGTTCTCCCAGATCCGAAGGCTCCGGTCGCGAAAATAAGTGCCACACCAGCACCCGTCGCGGGTGTGAAGTATTCGACGTTGCCCGCTGCTAAGCCTGCAGGGAGTCCTGCTCCATCGGCTCCTGAAGCCACAGAATCGCCGTCACATTCCTAACACGGCGTTCAGGAATTTGTATGGTTTTATTCAAGAAACGGTAAACTGCAAGATATACAATGTGTGTGTCAATTCGTTGTATGTTGACGGTGAGTGAATACTCACCTATGATGTACGCAATTGATACTTACTTCTCTAACCCCATATTTCTATGGCGGACAAAACCTCCACAAAAGTGACGCACAAAGAGCGAGCGGAACTTTCTCCTTCTCATTCAGCTCCTGTAAAAAATGATCAGAAAATGACGGCTGATCCAGAAAAACGACGAGTTCTCGAGCTCGCCATCTCCCAGATCGAAAAGAACTTTGGAAAAGGTTCTATCATGCGAATGGGCGAGTCTCAGAAAATTGAGGTTGAGACCATTCCTACCGGCTCTCTTTCTCTCGATATCGCGCTCGGTGGTGGTATTCCTCGAGGACGCATCGTAGAGATCTTTGGTCCAGAAAGTGCTGGTAAGACGACTCTTGCGCTTCATATTCTCTCCGAGATGCAAAAGCGAGGTGGTCAGGCTGCCTTCATCGATGCTGAGCACGCTCTCGATCCACAGTACGCACGACGTATCGGTGTGGATGTCGACAATCTCCTTATCTCTCAGCCAGATAGTGGTGAACAGGCGCTCGAGATCGTCCAGACGCTTGTCGCATCCAGCGCGGTCGATATTATTATCGTTGACTCGGTTGCTGCCCTTACGCCTCGAGCTGAAATCGAGGGCGATATGGGTGATGCCCAGATGGGTGCTCAGGCACGCTTGATGAGTCAGGCGATGCGAAAGCTCACGGCTCTCGTTGGCAAAAGCAAGACGACGATCGTCTTCCTCAATCAGCTTCGTATGAAGATTGGTGTCATGTTTGGTAACCCAGAGACGACGCCAGGTGGTAACGCTCTGAAGTTCTACGCTTCAGTTCGACTCGAGATCCGCGCTGCGGGCAAGCTCGAAGAGGGAACCGGCGACGATAAGAAGTTCATCGGTATCCGATCTCGTGTGAAGATTGTGAAAAATAAGGTCGCTCCACCGTTCAAGGTAGCTGAGTTCGACATTCTCTACGCAAATGGTATCTCATATACCGGCGATGTTCTCGATCTGGCTACCCGATATGAGCTCATTCACAAATCTGGCGCTTTCTACTCCTATAAGAATGAGAAGTTGGGTCAGGGTCGGGAGAATGCCAAGGCGTTCCTTGGACAGAATAAGCAAATCATGCGAAATATCGAACAGGAGCTTCAGGAGGTGGTCAAAAAGATGCAGATTGAAGATCGGGCCATGCCAACCGAAGAGGCCATGCCCCTCGCTGAGCAGGAATAAATGTATAGCCGAGAGAGGTTTCCATATCTTATGTGGTGTGGAGACCTCTTAAGCTATAATATATAGCTCCTAATTTGCCTAATTTTTCTTTTTAGCTTTAATTTAAATCTTTGCACACCCTTATGATGAGTCAATCTGAAAATCTATTGCTTTCCACCAAGGGTTTTGGTAATAATATAGCCGTAAGGTCCGGGGATAGTGAGTGAGGGTCCCCGGGCTTTTTTTAATATCCGTCTGACGGCGCGGTATAAGCTTTAATATGAAATCAACTTCTGACAATAGCCTTGGAGGTTCTGAATTTTCTTCGAGTAGTCGAGTAGTCGATCATGTATCGAGTGGCGATGAAAAAAGTGATCGTGAAAAACTTTCGCAACGATTGATGAATATTTCTCTCGGTGCGCTTGGTCGACGACGACTCACGGAGTTTCAACTTCGCGCGTCGCTTCGAAAAAAGTTCGAGAAGAAGTGGATGGAGACATTTTTGAAAAAATATTC
>JAHFJT010000003.1:0-13408 GCA_023245695.1 Candidatus Peregrinibacteria bacterium
TCGCCACGCCTTCACGAGATCATGACGAAGATGAAAGAGTCGCAACAAAAAGTGACGGAGTACATACGCGCAGTCAATACGGTGACGCGGCAAATTCTCGCGATGAAGGGACATGGTGTCGGTCTCGAAGCATTTTTCAAAGATGCAGCAAAGTATGCGGCTATCACAGCGGCAGCCGTCGCAGGTGCCGTAGCCATGGGTGCTCTCGTAGCAGCATCAGGAGGAGCTCTGGCAGGACCGGCTCTCTTCCTCGCAAATACCGCAGCGACGTCTCTGGGGGCTGCCATCGGTTCGAACTACATGACTGCAGCGATAGAGGGAAATACTGATGCGATAAGCACCGAAAATATGCTGACATCATGGGGACAAGGTGCACTGTTTTCAGGTGCAGGCGCCCTCGCAGGTCAAGCGCTCGGAGCTGGACTCGGGAAAGGAGCAGAACAACTCTCAAAAGCCTTCAATATCGCCCCTGGAAAGATCCTCTCTGCGCCATCGATCCGAGAAGGCATCGCTGCCAGTGGTTTGAAAGGCTACATTCAGCAGATCGCATCAGAAACCAAAGAAGAAATGTTTGAAGATGCCATGCAAAGAATCGGCGAGGGTCTCGCTCCAAACGATCCATGGCTTGGCTTTGTGTTTTCACTTATTCCATCGGCGAGTGGGAAGGCGCGTGACGTACTTCATCATGCAGGGATCGAGAGAGCCGTGACCAACAAAGGCGTGGAAATCACCTACACCAATCAAGCCGAGGCGATTCAGACACTCGAAAAAGCCCATGCACCCGCCGCGATCCTCGAAGCCATTCGCCTCAACCGATTCGCTACGATCGAAGAAGGTGGTATCATGGTCGTCGTTCAGCCAGCGGCAACCCCAAATACCACTACAAGCGCAACCACGGAGGAGCAGACATTCTCTGAAAATCCGGAGCAGAAGAAGCAACAACATCAGGAAGAGTTTGAGAAGGCTTGGGGTGATATATGGAACCAGCGAGAGGGAGCGCTCGATGTCGGCAAGCTGCGAGAGCAGGCAAAAAAGGGAGAAATCACATGGGATGCCTTCAAGCTTCGTATGCATGAAGTGCAACACACCGCAAAAGATACGATGTCGGCCATCCGAAAGGTTATCAGCGAAAATAGAGGGCAGGTGACCGTCGCTCAGATCTATGAAACATACCTTAAAAACTCGGAGATTCCTGTCGAGCAGCAGCAGATGATCATGGCGACCGCCGTGCACATGCTGCAGATTCGAGAGGATACCGGTGCGATTGTCCAGCAGGTGGCCAAAGAATCAAACCCTCAAGAATCACTCAAAAATCGCATCATTGCCGCTAGGGGACTGAAAAGTTTTCAGGGAAATATCGAGTACAAAATCATCGATGGAGTCCTTTGTATTCGCTGTGAAAGTGAAGTGGATTACGCAAAATTCTTTGGAAATCAAGAGTCGCACACTTCTACCGGAGTGGCGCTGACGGCCGATCAAACAGGACTAGGAATTGGAATGATTGTGGTCAAACCCCATGTCGCTCTCTCTTCAGAAAGCCCGGTGATTATTCATGAACTCCAACATATCTACAAGCAGGGATCCAATATGCTTGAGCCAGAGTCGGTGAACGCAGAGCGGTTCCTGAGTCAAACAAAGGGGACACTTCTGACACCCGACGGAATGGTCGATTATGAAGCCATGCGCAATGTCATGCAGGCAGAAAAAGAGCAGTGCAAGAGCTTGCTGAAAGATGAGGCACTCGCATTCTTGGTGACCAGCCATATGTCGATCGATCATGTATACACGGCTCTGACGGGAAGAAATGGAGCCTATGATTATTTCGGGAAAAAAGCAGAATCAGATCTTTATGAAAAGATGGGCATACAGGAGGCGCAGGAGCATGCGAAAAATGGAGGTGAGCTCATCTCGGCATTTTTTACAGAGATGAATATCGTTCACGAGGAGTATCTCAAGGAAACAGAACGAATTGCAGGAGCCCTGGCAGATAGTGTCGATCGTCTCCATCAGAATGGTATGTCCGATCAAGAGGCTCGAAGTTACTTGAGAGATTATCTCATGTTTGTTCCTGTGAATCAGTGGACATTTGCGCTCGACAATTTCAAGCTCCACATGGAACAAGGTGTGCACGAAGACCAATACACACCATTTTTGAATGGATACAAGGATATGTTTGGACAATACAATATGAGTAGTAACTTCGATGCTGTAATTGCAGCACCATACCGTGCAACCATGGCAAAATTTGAAGATCTGAAGTTGCAAGCGAGAGATCTTCCACAAGAATATCAAGATAAAGTAAACGCCTACATCGAGGCAGCAACGAAAAACATGAATACCTATGTGAAAGATGGATCGAGAGGAAATATGCGTCCTCTGGAGCAAGGATTGAAGAGGTATGAAGCAGTCTCTATTGAATCCTTGCTTTCTATCCGACAGACCGCGGCCCGCATTGCCGAAGAGATGCACGCTCTCCCGGCGGAGCTCCAGAAGCATTATCAAGGAAGGATATTGAAATTAGAAAAAGAGTGCGTAAAGAATACGCCATTGAATACCCAGCCAAACCTCAATGCCTTGCTCCAGGAAGAGTCTGAGATACGGCAGGCAGAGCACGATCCAGCATTGTTTGGATTTATTTTGGAGAAAGCAGGCTACATCAGCGGAGACCAGGAGGTTATAGATTTGCTCCAAAACTATAAGCAAAAACTCGATGAACTTGGATCACTCGAGGCTCCTATCCATGAAGCAGCACGTCGAGATGCCCTTTTGCAAAAATACCCAGAGTTCACGCCTCAGAATAATCTCGCTCAAGATATACAAAAATTACAGACGCACGATGCAGAATTGAAAGATCCGACGTCGGTGACAATCCAGGCACTCCTGCAGTATGTGACAGGAGCTGCAGAATTGATTCATCAGGATAGAGATTCGGCCGTATTCGAAAATATCACTCGATTTGATACAGAGATTGTTCCAAATCTTGAATCTCGTGATGCGACAGAGGTTGCTCGTATCTATGAGCAGCTCGTGCTTAAGCTTGGCAGCACGATATCGTGTGATGAGTTCAAGAGTCGACTCACAGCCTATGAAAAGGCGGTTACAAACTTTGCAGCCCTGGATGCCCTGAATCAAGAAGGTGACGATTTGCGAAAACAGTCAGCACAGAACATTCGTGAATCACTTCAGAACTTCATGCTGGAAGAGATCGTGGAGCATGGTCAAAACCCTGAAGAAGTCGAGGCATCGGTACGAGCTGAATACGAAAAAATTCGTCAGACCTCTTCGGTTACCATCAATGTTCAAGAAAAAGCACTACGCTCAATATATGCAGACGGCGAGTACAAGGTCTATAGCGAGCTTGAAGATAAACATCGCGAAGCACAGTATCTCGATCGTCGTACCGCAATAGATCAAAAAATACATCAGGATACGCGCTTCGTGGTCGGTTGTCTTGCGAGCCAAAATGGATTCGATGAATTTGTTGGGCCGGCACCCTTTTACGGACATGGCGTCATGACGCTCAAGCCAGAAGCTATCAAAGACCGTGTCGTATTTTTTGAAGGAGACTCAATGACCGCTAAGGATATCGCAGAACATCAGGCCAATTTACCTCAATGGCTCCTGCGAAAATGGGATAATCTCGCTTCACGAAAACTCGATCTCAAATCCGCCCTCTTCGCCAAAGCGCTCATGGAAAGCTATCTCAAACGACGAAACTTTACCCATCAGCACATGCTCTATGTGGAGGCGCATATCACCGCACCTGTGCGCGTAGAGGATCTCCAATCAGTTCAGTACGGACTTGTCGGAGAGGATACCGAAAAGCGAGAGGAAAGTTTGCGAGCACTCAGTGAAGACATGAGAAAGGCGCATCCAGATGCTCCAGTGCTCACAACTCAGCGGCTTACTAGCGTGATAAAGGCGCCAGAAGTGCGTTTCTGGGGGGGAGGACATGGCACCGCAAAACTTACCAATGATGCAGGCTTTTAATACGTTGATTGCTTACACCTCCTCCGCGATCGAGTCGGCGATCTCAAAGTTGCTGTAGACGTTCGTGACGTCGTCATCGTCTTCGAGGAGCTCGATAAGTTTCAAAACAGAGCGTGCTTTTTCAGCGTCCTCGATCATGACAGTGTTCTTCGGAAGGTAGGTGATTTCACTCTTCGAGATCGTGTAGCCAGCTTTTTCGAGGGCGACTTTTACCGCATGGAGATCAGAAGGATCGGTCTTTGCCTCGACGATATTTTCGTGGACGCTCACGTCAGACGCACCTGCGTCGATAGCCGCGAGCTCAATATCATCGACTGACTTTCCACTCGCATCAATCTCAAGCAGCCCCACGCGATCAAACATCCACGCGACCGTTCCGGCCGCACCGATTTCACCGCCATTTTTCATCAAAATAAGTTTCACACTCTGAAGTGAACGATTTTTATTGTCCGTCAGAACATCGACGAGCATGACCGTATTCGCAGGACCACGAGCCTCATACAGCGCATCCACGATGACGGTGTCGTCCTTGAGCTCGCCCGTACCTTTCTTGATCGCACGTTCTACATTCGCATTCGGAACACCGTCCGCCTTCGCACGTTCAACCGCAGAGCGAAGGGTCGGATTGATCGCCATATCGCCACCACTTCGGGCCGCGACTTCGATCAACTTTCCGTGTTTGGAGTAAGACTTACCTTTTTTGGCATCGGTGACGGATTTTCGAGCTTGAATATTGTGCCACTTGGAATGACCAGACATATCAGATTCGTTTAAGAAGTACGTGGAATTCTCTCAAATAGACCAGAAAAATTCTAGCCCTTTCCGTGCTATTTGGCAATTGACGAGGCTAGAGATCGATGGGAGAGAGCGTGATCGGAGCTTCCAGATCCGCCGGCGTCTCTTCGGGTTCTCGAGATTCTTCAGGCTCAATATATTTCTCAAACTGCAAAGGCTCCATACGTATGGGCTGTTCCTCGTCGGGCAGTACCGCAGGCGGCTCAAGCCTGAAAAGATCCTCTCCAAAAAGCACACGCTCATAGTACAAAAGTCGATTGATGGCTCCCGGAGAAAGAGATTCCCGAAGCATATCACCATATCGATCGAGTGCCATATTGAACGACGAAAAGTCGATCGGAGATCGCTTCGCATCTTCAAAGGCCATGGTGAGCGAGCTCGGAAAACACTGCTCAAGTTCGGCCTGAACCTTGAGATGAAACTGCTCAAGAGAATTTTTTTTCTTTTCAATTTCAAACTCCTCGTCAGACATTTCCTGGCGCAAGTCGTGAGTCCGCGTGCTGACCGACAGATCAAAATTTTGCATCACGAGGCGGTACACTGTATCCGGAACTCGAAATCCAATTGTCACCATCTCGGCCATCTCCGAAGAATTACTGATAATAATAGGCTGCCAGCCTTTTTGAAGAAGGTGGTAGAGCTCTCGTCCACCGCTTGTCGCCTTGAGTTCTTTGTAACGCGCCGCGTACGCTTCCCATGACTGGGTGCCACTTGCATCCTCCAGAAGACTCGTTTTGAGCAAAATACGTCGAAATCCATGAGCCGCCCCCCGCTCAGTTTCTACGTCGAGAACCTGTCCATGAACCGTCTGCTGAAGCGACGCAATATCGTGGTGAAGATCGCCCCCAAGGGACTCACGTGCTCGATCGCGCTCGCTGTGCTCTCGCGCGTGAATCGCCGCTACCGGCTGCCGAATCTCAATATCTCGCGGCTGATCGATGAAAGGCATAGGAAGGAGGGGTGAGGGTATGCCGACACGTAGGATGGGGATAACCATATCACAGACGAAATACGGGTTTCAACACAAAGCTGTCCAGCTTCGCCCCGGGGAGGAAATTGACATATGTAGAAAAAAATGTTAAAGTGCAACACTCTTAAAAATGTCATGAATTCAATCTCACCAATAGAACAAATCTGGCAAGAAAAAGACCCAGAAACGCAGGAGCGCCTCGGGCGTGAGTATCGTCGTATGCTTTTGAGTGCGCTCGTAGTGGCCGAGCACTTTCGCCAAGAAGGAAGAGAGATGCGAGATATTATTCATCACCTAGATCGGCTCGAAAAATGGATGGTAACCACTTTCGCGCCAAGTGCCGCGCCAGACGTCAAAAAATTATCAGACGACGAAGAACGACGCATCGGACGGCTCATGCTGGGAGAAGGGGGAAAAGCAATTAATGACGTTCTTTCAATCGCTGCAACGTCGCATGCGCAGGTTTTACAGACGCTCGTAAATGAGTCATCTCGACCATCGCTTACGGTACTCCCACACGGCGTACAAGTGCGACATGTAGATGGCGTGATGCTTCCACCCGCGCGCGAGAGACATATGCCGAATGGAGACGCGCCATGGATCGAGTCAAAGAATGTGATCCCACGTCTCGAAATGCTCCTGGATGTTCTGAAGGGTGAAGGTGTCGACATGTCGACCATAGAAGTTATCGAAGGAGAGGCTCCTGAAAAAAGCTTTCGCTACTTGCCGTACTGGTGCATTCAGATACCCGGAGTGAACAAGCAAGTCCTGATCTGTGAGCAGGAAAAACAAGGCACCTATGTCATCCATGGCACGATTCCGCTCCATGAGATTTTCGTATTGAGCAAAGATGAGCTCCTCGAAAAAGACACTCCAAAAATAGAGATGATCTCGTACTGGTCCCAGCGATCATGGAAATCAAAAATATCCCAAGTACTTTTTGACGATGAGAAAAAGAAAAATATGCGAGCCGAAATTGCAGGAGAGATAAAACAAATATACACAGTAGAGAGGTGGATTGAGATGACAAATTTTCAAAAAAGAGATCTCAAAATAGGTGAAAAAAAGTACTCCAAAATTGCGAGTGATATGGGGGTTCCGTTAGTCGATAAAAACATGACCCAGGAATCACATCTCGAGCTTGCTGCCGTGATCTATGGTGAAGAGAATCCTGTCCTAGCGCCGCATCTCAAAAAAATGCGTGCTCGAGTTGAAAAAGAGCGAGAGCTTGGTGAGGATCCTGAGAAGTGGCGGCCGGTTATTCGGGCAGAGTATTCCTATGAGAGATGGATGGCGCTTACAGCTGAAGAAAGACTGAAGTTTGATTTTTTCGGAAAGTCTCTATACCTATTGGCCGTAATATTTGGCGTAAAGGATAAGAGAGGCGTAGTGATAGTGCGAACTGAGATTTTGAAGCTCACCTTAGCGGTATTTAATGATATTCCACAGGAAGAGCGAGAAAAGCTCGAGATGGAAATTCAGAAAATTGAAAAAGCAGAAGAGCTGAAGGGTAATCCTGAGAAATTAAAAGAACAAATAAAGGAGACATATACGTCGGCCGATTGGGTAGGGATGACATATGAAGTGTATTCAAAAATAAATATTGGAGGACTAGGAATAGACAGTATTGCTTCTGTATTTGGCGTTCCAAGAGTGTTTCCGGGATCACGAATTGTATTTATGCAGCTTGGAGCTGTGATATATGGAAAGGATGATGAGCATATTAAAAAACATATGGATCAGTTGGAGATACTTGAAGATTCAGAAAAGCTCAAAGAGATACTTCGCAAAAAATACACGGCTGAGGAGTGGGCAAATATGGAAGTTCCGGAAAAGAAAGAGTTCCAGCTGTATGGAATAGGTTTACTCGGAATTGGCACATTGGTGGGGTATAAGGGTAAGCCTGTCTCGTACCACATCGACCACCTCAAGATTGGAGCTCTCATTTTCGAAAAAGAGGATGTTGAAAAATATATACGCCCTGACCTAGATAACGCTATAAAAGCAGAGGAGCTTGGTGATGATCAAGACAAGTGGAGGGATGAAATTACCAAGCGGTACACCCGTAAGCAGTGGGCGAATATGGGCGGGCCTGAGCGGCGTCAGGTGAGTATTTATGGTAAAAGAATGACAAGTATCGCCACTATTTTTGGTGCTGAGAGAAATATTCTGAGTAGCAATGAAGCATATCGAAAATTGACTGATACGATTTTCAGTTCAAATAAAGACGATACTCTCTAGGGACGGATCAAAGACAAAGATTTACTTCACCGCCTTTGCAACCTCAGCGCTCACGCCGGGTTCGAAGACGCCGGGGATGATTTTTTCGGCGGTTGGATCTTTGACGAGGGCAGCGAGATTTTTTGCGGCCTGGATCTGCATATCGATAGTGATGAGTTTGACGCGGTTGTCGAGAGCGCCACGGAAGATGCCGCAGACCATGGCACCTGCAGCATGCGCCTCATCAGGCATGATCTCGGGAATAGGATTGGCCATAGCGAAGACAATCGCATTTGGAGCCATCGTCTTGACCATGTCACCATTGATGACACCGGCCTTTGAGACACCGATGAACATATCGGCACCCTGCATGGCATCGGACATGTCTCCACGGATACCACGCGGATTGGTTTTACGAGCGTAGAGAATTTTTTCGTCGTTCATGTCGGCTCGGTCTTCGGCGATGATGCCCTTGGAGTCGACGAGGATAATGTCCTTGGCACCTGCGGCCATCAGGAGGTCAGCGATAGCAATACCAGCCGCGCCGGCACCGCTCATCGCAATTTTCAACGTGCTCAACTCTTTCCCAACAACTTTCAATGCATTATACAAACCAGCAAGCACGATCGTCGCGGTGCCGTGCTGATCATCATGGAAGACAGGAATATCAAGTTCCTGCTGCAGCCGTCGCTCCACCTCAAAACATCGCGGTGCCGCGATATCTTCGAGATTGATCCCACCAAATACCGGCGCGATCAACTTCACCGTTCGCACAATTTCATCTACATCCTGCGAATCAATACAGATCGGAAACGCATCCACATCCGCAAATTTTTTAAACAACGCACATTTTCCTTCCATCACGGGCAGTCCTGCTCGCGCTCCAATATTGCCAAGACCCAAAACCGCACTTCCATCCGTCACCACAGCTACCGTATTATTTTTGATCGTGGTGGCATAGAGCGCATCCGTTTCGCGATTCACATGGGAACCGGGCTCAGCGCGCGCTACGCGCGCGTCCTCCTCCTCCGCAATCAACTTACACGGATCGGCCACCCCCGGCGTGTAGTACACCTTCAAATCGTCGATTGAGTCGAGTGGGACCTTCAAGCCGGTCGATAATTTTCCCTTAAATTTCTTGTGTTGCTCAATAGCGTACGTCGAATCCATAAATTAGTGTTTTGGCGGGGGAGTTACATTTGGTTTTGAGGTTGGAAAACTCAGAGAAGGCATCTGAATGCTGGCATTCTGCGAATTGAGCTGAGCCTGTGTGGCTTGTTGAACCTGTTTTTTGGTCATAGCTCGCTGTGTCTCTTCCGCACTCGCCGTTTGATCGGGAACCGTAAATCTGTCATGCAAAAAAGCTCCAACCGTGAGCCCAAGAAGCACGACGAGGAACATCGTCGCAAAGAGCACGAGTTGTTTTTTCCAGATAAATCCGATGGCCATAGACATTGGGATAAAGGAGCGGGAACAT
This sequence comes from Candidatus Peregrinibacteria bacterium, assembly GCA_023245695.1. Lineage (GTDB taxonomy): Bacteria > Patescibacteriota > Gracilibacteria > UBA1369 > UBA12463 > CALREA01. The sequence continues at coordinate 9,453 of JAHFJT010000003.1, forward strand.
GCGACAGCCTTTGGCTATCGTGCTAAAACGTGGTCATTTTTCCACTGCGAACCGCTAATATCGTATCCGAGGCGCGCTCATATTTCAATGTCATCTGTATCTTGCCACTGTAATAGTAATCCACCGGTCCCGTGCCCACACCGATCTCATCCGTGAGCAGAATAAGAGCATCGCCAAGGGTGCCAATCGTCGCCTTGCCTACGTGCTCAATCAGAATTTTCGACTGCACAGCACTTCGCAGAATCTCATCCGGCAAACTCACATCTTCCTGATCTCCGCCCGACGAGGTCACCGGAGAGATCACGAGAGTCCGAACCATGCTTCGCAGGGTCTCTTTTAATTTTGGCATGAGAGAGCCCATCCCATACTGTCCGTAGACAGACATGCTCATCGCCTGCTGACCAACGACACTTCCTGGGAGGTACACGTACCAGTTCTCAATACCTTCACTCGCAAGTTTCACATGCAGTACCGGTCGCCCAGCGATCGTCACCTGCGTGTACTCAACGATTTTTCCCGGGTATGCCTGTGAACTCAGCGTCTTCACCTTCTCAAAAAAAGCACTCGACGACGAAGCCGTCTCTGCCACAGGAACCTTGAAGGTAATATTCGCCGTCAGGGGGGTAACGAGCTCATGATCCAGCGGAAAAAGACCATCTTTTTTCCACACCGTTATACGTCCACCATCCGTCACGATACTCCAGCTCTTCGGCATCTTGAAAGAAAGTCCAAGCGTCGGAGCACTGAACGCACTCCATTCACGCGAAATATCAAATGCCGCGCCCTTGTTCGCCTTCACCTGGGAAATTCGGTAAAGAATTTCTGCAGCCATACCTCGATTGATGCCGGTATTTGGATAAAAGTTTCCGTCATCACTATCGGTCATAATAAAGAGCTTTCTCGCGGTCATCGCATAGGGATAGAACCAACTCGCGGGCGTCACATCATTCGGAAGTGGAGCGACGATCGTTCCAGGAGGATTGAGTTCAGCGGCCTTGAGCGGCTCAAGTTGCAATGTAAGAAACGCGAGCTTCAGGGCCTGCGTTCGAGTCATCGTGTCGTTTGGTCCAAAGGTTCCATTGCCATATCCCAGCGCCACCCCAAGCTTATATCCGGTGAGAATATCCGTATAAAACCAGTCATTGGCTTTCACGTCTTTGTAGGGCGACGTCATCTTCGCAAGCGCCGCCGGATCCACCGTTCGGCCACTCAATTTCAGTGCCATCTTCAAAAACTCTGCACGTGTCACGAGCGCCTCAGGCTTGTACGTCTGGTCCGGATACCCCTTTGCAATCTTTTTGTCCTTCAAAAACTGTACCGCATCCCGGAAGTCATAGTCCGCAGAAATATCAACAAATGGCACACTCACAACCATAGACTCGGCCGAAGTAACAGCTGGAGCGAGGGCTATAAGGAGGCTCAGAGTGAGATTGGTGAGGTATTGTAGCTTCATTGCCGTCAGTATATAGGTTTTTCAAAGCTCAGTCACCAAAGTTGTGAAATATTTGATTAAATGACAAATATGTGTTTTAATAGCATGGTAACACAAAAGTATTTTCATAATAATGAAAGCATGAATAACCAGAGCCCAGATAGCAAACAGCAAGGACAAGATGTGACGAAAGTTTGGCCATCCATGAGTGGAAGACCGACGCTTCCGATGGATCACGATGAGTTGGCGAAGCTGGGAATGATTCACACCTCGACGCCAAGTGTAGGTACGGTAGATGCGGGTGATATTTCAACAGGCAAAGAGATGGCCGAACGAACACGCGCCGTTCTTCTTCCAAATCCAGGGCGAGATTATCCATCTGCAGGATTTGATACTCCAGGTGATCTCACACGAGATGTTCGAGTAAAGGTGAGTGGCGCTTCGAATCAGGCTCTAAGCCAGCCTGCAAATCAGGGGCCAAACCATATGACGATGTGGACTTTGCAGAACGGCACTCAAGATAAAGGAAAACATCAGGACCTGCCCTTGATCCGTGATGAATATGATGAGGGAGATGATGTGATGGATCCAGAGGCGAGCACACGAAGTATCAAGGAATATGTATTTCTGTTAGCCAACCTTGATGAAAGATTGGATGTGACTGGAAGACAAAACGATCAAGTACGTATGATTCTTGATGAGCTCAAGCCACATCTTCGACTCCTCCGACGAGAAGCACGACGCACCATCTTGCAGGCGTATCCAGTGCTCTTTTATCCGGACCAGATTCTCCCTGCTATAGAAGCAATCTATCCAAAAAACGAAGAGGTTATGCCTGGATTGTCAAAGTTCCAAGTGGCGGTGCGAGAATTAGGTAAAGCACTTTCCTTGACCTTTAAGCGAGAGACATTCACAGCTGGTATCGAAAAGCTCAAGACGCTCAAAGGAAAAGAATACAACTATACGTTCGAAGACTTTCGAGATACGCTCGTGAGAATGGATGATGAAGCACCTCGTTTTACGGATGAGTTGAGATTTTGGCTCATGCAGCTTAGTCCCCAGGAGAAGGATGCGATCGGAGAGCACTGGATTCCACCAGCTCGTCCGGAGGACATGGTGACACACATCAAATCGATGTATCCAGAACCATGGCACAATTACATTCTTCAGGTGGTTGGCGAACGTTTGAATAGCCTCTTTGCCCACTCAAGCATCCCTGATAACGCAAAAGTAGATGGATTTAAGCGCGAGGGGGTCTCGCAGCGAATCATCACCGAGGCACAAAATGTAGCGATGCTGTGGAGAGGTGGACTGAAGGTCGCAGAAAATCCACCAAAGCGAATTACCGGACGAATCACCGACCGGATCAATCAAGCGAGGGTATAGTAGGCTCTATAGTCTATCCGTAGAGAAGTTCTCCTGGATGGTAGGTATCGAGGTTCTCCTCGCCGATAAGTTCAATGATCTTGTCCATCACCTTCGGGAACTTCACCTTTTCCTGGGTGCCGAGTTTCATATTTCGGACAATAGCTACACCCTCACGAACCTCCGTGAGACCCATAATGATCGTCCATGGAGCTCCGAACTTATCCGCAATTTTGAGCTGTGCGCCCATTGAACCTTTGCCCAGCGCACCGACGGTTTTGATACCACGCTCACGCATCTGCATAATCAGTGGAAGACACTTCTTCTTAGCCTCTTTTCCGAGCTGTGCGACAAAGACATGGAGCTCATCTTTGTGAGGAACGCGAACCTTCGCACGTTTCATGTTGGCAATGAGCCGCTCAACGCCCATCGCAAATCCAATGGCTGGTGTAGAGGGCCCACCCAAGAGTTCGACGAGTCCATCGTATCGCCCACCACCACCGATCGCATTCTGTGAGTCGGAGGTATTGTCCCAGAACTCAAAAACCGTCTTCGAGTAGTAGTCGAGACCACGAACGAGCTTCGGATTTTCAACGTACGCTATGCCAAGCTCATCGAGAAACTCTTTCAAATCTGCGTGGAACTCTTTTGACTCAGGATCGAGATACTCGCTAAAGGAAGGCGCGAGCTTTGCGAGCGTCACACAGTCTTCTTCCTTACAATCGAGCAAACGAAGAGGATTCGACCCAAGACGTACCTGGCAATTTTCACAGAGATGTCGCTCTTTCCCGAAGTAGTAGTCCTGCAAAGAGGCGATGTATTTTTTTCGTGACTCAGGCGTACCGATACTATTGAGCTGAAGGGTGAAAAGCTTATCGATACCGAGATCCTTCAGGATCACGAGTGCGAGCTGAATAATCTGAGCATCCAGGGCTGGATCGCTCTCGCCGATCACTTCAACGCCCACCTGCCAGAACTGGCGGTAACGGCCTTTTTGAGGTTGGTTGTAGCGGAAGAATGGCTCGATGTAGTAGAGCTGTACGGGCTGAGCCAGCATCGCCATGTTGTTTTGGAGATATGAGCGAACGATCGCAGCTGTGCCTTCAGGACGAAGTGTGAGAGATCGACCCTTACGATCTTCAAACGTGTACATTTCTTT
>JAHFJT010000003.1:13508-23803 GCA_023245695.1 Candidatus Peregrinibacteria bacterium
GTACGGGCTGAGCCAGCATCGCCATGTTGTTTTGGAGATATGAGCGAACGATCGCAGCTGTGCCTTCAGGACGAAGTGTGAGAGATCGACCCTTACGATCTTCAAACGTGTACATTTCTTTCGAAACGACATCACTCGTCTCACCGAGCGTTCGCTGAAACACATCGGTAAACTCGAAAATAGGTGTAGAAATACGTCGAAAACCAGCCTGTCGTAGTCGGTGTCGAATGACCTTTTTGATGTAGGTGTAGTACTCGTGATCTGCTGGAAGAATATCGTGTACGCCCTTCGGTGTCTGATACGGCGGCACCATGGGTGCGGAAGATTCTTGGTCGTCATTCAAGACAGTTCGATCAGACATAGAGAGAAGAAAGGATAGGGTAAACGAGAGCTCAAATTGCGTAAAGTATAGCAGGAAAGTGCCAAAAAGCAACCATCGGGCTCTTGAACCTATGGATTTGTGCGGTTCAGGAACTGACCGAGCGTGAGGTGAATTTCATCGGATAGATCGGCAATGCTCTGTTTGCATACATCTTGAGCACTTTCACAGCCGAGATTGCCCCAAGTAAGACCATTCGTAGCTGAGCAGATCTTCGCATTGTCGAGTCCAAGCGTCTCAAAGTGGTTAGAAGTCGGTGTTTCGAGGTACGTTCCGCTTTGTGTGAGAGCGATCTGAGTGTAATTGGAAATAGCCCCTGGATGCTCTCCCGCAATATCGCCCGTCTGACAGATAATACCAGCCTCATTTTCATGGCACTCTGCAAAGGTGTTGTCGAAACGGACACCGCTGACACTGCCAAGAAAGTAATTGCCAGCAGGAGGAACCAGCTTAAGAGTATCAGTAAAAGGCTGAGCTTGAGAGTTCATAATTCGGCCTCGAATCATCCCAAGAGCGGTCTGCATATGCTGGGTGACTTCGGTAACCATATGTGGTTCACATGCTGGTGGCACTGCGGCTTCGGTCACGCAACCAAACTGGGCAGCAAGGAGAACGCCCGAGAGGGCGGAAGAAGGTGATCGGAGAGACATAGTGAAAGGTATTTAGAAAGCAGCTTTCGGTCCAACATATTTAAACACATGATATGACTCTTTGTCAAGCATGTACTGGAAGTACGCAGCTGCACCGATCATAGCTGCATTGTCGGTACAGTAGGAGAGTTTTGCTGGGGTTCGGAAGGCGACATTTGAACCCATTTCCGTATTCCATGCCTTGAGGCCTTTTTCGACCGCCGCGCGCAGCGCGGCGTTCGCGGACACCCCGCCCGTCACGTGCACCTCACGAACACCCTCGTACGTACGAAGTGCCAAAAAAACCTTCGATGCCAGCGCATCGATGACGGCCTTCTGGAAGCTTGCCGCCGTGTCCGCGAGAAATTGTTTATCTGCCAGTCGCGTCTTATTCTTCTCCAGGTGATACATCACCGCCGTCTTCAATCCAGAAAACGAAAAATCCAACCGCCCATCCGAGAACGACGCCTTCGGAAAAGGAAACGCATCCGGATCACCTTTTCTCGCAGCAGCTTCAACAACCGGGCCACCTGGGTACCCGAGCCCGATCATGCGCGCGACCTTATCAAACGCCTCGCCCGCGGCGTCATCGGCCGTCTCGCCAAGCACCTGAAACTCCATATGATCCTTCATCAAAAATAACTCATTGTGTCCACCACTCACGCTCAAGCTCAGCACCGGAAACTGCACCGCCTTCTTCGAGTCGAGCCAGGGCGCATACACATGTCCATGAATATGCTTCACCGGAATGAGAGGTTTCTGCATCACGAGCGCGAGCATGTTCGCCACCGACGTTCCGATCACGAGCGCCACACCGAGTCCCGGTCCATACGTCACGGCAATCGCATCGATCTTCGCGAGCTCAATACCGGCTTCTTCAAGCGCTTTTTCGATCACCGGCATAATCTTCACCACATGCTCTCTCGCCGCCACCTCCGGCACGACACCACCCGTCACATTATGCATTGCAGCCTGCGACGCAATCACATTCGACAACACCTGGGTACCATTTTTTACAACCGCAGCAGAGGTTTCATCACAAGAAGATTCGATAGCAAGAATGTTCATAAAAACCAAGAAAGAATAAATAAAAATGTCAGCCTACCTCACCTACTTCGGCATCACGCATCCGACAAAATACGTTGGGTGATACTTTTTAACCAAACCATCAGGCTTCACGCCAGCGGTAATCTGCATCTCGTTATCGTCCTGACCCGTCACGTCTGCGAGTTCCTGGGTTCCTGACACATCTCCACACAAAAACGTCTTCCCAAAGAGCGCATCTGCGTCAGGATTTTTCGAACCCGTCGTGAAATTCACCGTCTGTAAAACAGTATCCTTATGAGTATCGAGCGCCACCGAAATCAGATCCGCAAAACCACCATCAGCGGTATTTCGTGTTCTGATCAGCCGAACGGAATTATCAGTTCCATCAGCACCTTGTATCTTGATCGTCGTCTCCCCATTGATGCTAAATTTTTTCTCAATATGATCGATAATGCTCGTCGCTTTCTTGGTCGTGAAGTCGTACTCTTTCAAAGAGCATGCTGAACCATCCGTACACGCACCCTGGAGGTATACCAGTTTCATCGTATCTACAAAACCAAAATCGTACACGCTATGCACATCCAGAAATCCAAACACCGGTTTAATATCAGGAAGTGCGACACGCTCAGACTTTTTCGTCGCAAGATTATACATTGCCAACTCACCATCACCATTCACGAAATACACATTTCCATCCATGTACTGAAACGTATTCACAAAAATATTCGACGCCACGCTTCCAAGTTGCTCTTCGGCAAGATTCGGAGCCTGAACCGAGAAAAGTTTATACTCCACTTCTCGATCATTCGCATCTGACCGATCACTTCCGCCTGGACTGAAGGTCGCCAAAAGGGTCTTCCAAGATCCTACAGAAACCGATGGAGTAGGGTTCGCGGTCGTGGAAACGGTAGGTTCAAGGCGAACATGCCACCAATACGCCAATCCAGCCAGAATTACCGCACTCAAAATGGCGATCGTCACGACGATGATCTGAGAATTTCTTTTTTGCATGTCCATAGGTAGAATGAAGAGGTAAAACGAGCGATAGTTTTGCCACTCGTCCCATCTATTCTATCCCATGCAACTCACCGCTGTCGAGATTGTCCGGACACTTCAGAGCAAAGGCCACCAAGCCTACTGGGCTGGTGGGTGTGTGCGCGACATGTTGCTGGGTATCACACCGAAAGACTTCGATATCGTGACCTCGGCGAAACCGGAAGAGATCGAGGCGATCTTTGATCACACGATTCCCGTTGGAAAAAAGTTTGGGGTGATACTGGCGATTATCGACGGGCATCACTTTGAAATTGCGACCTTCCGTTCGGACAGCGCCTCCTCAGACGGACGGCGTCCAGATGCGGTAATTTTCTCGAGCGCAGAAGAGGACGCGCAGCGCCGTGACTTTACCATCAACGCGATGTTCTATGATCCGGTAGCCGACAAAATCTACGACTACGTCGGTGGCCAGAAAGATCTCGAAGAAAAGCTGATCAGGTTTATTGGCGAACCGGAGAAGCGCATCGCTGAGGACTACCTCCGACTGCTCCGTGCAATTCGCATGAAGAATACCTTCCAGTTCCAGTATCATCCGGATACCTACCAGGCCGTTAAGCGAAACGCACAGTACGTTACGAAGATCTCCGCCGAGCGCATCACCGACGAGCTCGGGAAAATGATCCTCTCGCCGCATCCACGTACCGCTTTTGAAGAGATGGAAGATACTGGTGTTCTACAAATTCTCATGCCGGAAATGGTCGCCATGAAGGGCGTCGCACAACCGCATCAGTACCATCACGAAGGGGATGTCTGGGAACACGCCATGCGCAGCATAGAAGCTCTCCGAAACACGGAGCATTTCACGCAAACACCCTCCCTCGAAGTGCACTGGGCTGTCATCTTTCACGACATCGGAAAACCAGAGACCTTCAAGGTTGCCGAGGACCGTATTCGCTTTGATCATCACGCTTCACACAGCGCGCGCATCGCGCGCGCCATCATGCAACGACTCAAATTCCCGCGCCGCATGATCGATCATGTCGCCTGGCTTACCGAGCACCACATGATGATGGTGCAGCTCATCGACATGCCGCAGCACAAGCGCCTCCAGTGGTTTCATCATCCACTCTTTCTCGAACTCATGGATGTGTTTTACGCTGACGCCGCCGGCACAGAGCCATCCAATCAAGATATCTACGAAAAAATCCTCGCCCTCTACCGCAGCGACCTCGCTGATATGCCGCATCCTCCCGAGCCGCTTCTCAACGGCAATGACATCATGGAGCTCACCGGTCTCACGCCTGGTCCCAACCTCGGCCAACTCGTCGCCGATCTCCACGAACAGCAGCTCGCCAAAAAGCTCCTCACTCGCGAAGACGCGATCGCATGGGTAAAAGCTCACGCATAGCACCAACGCTACAATCGCAAGCTCTAACGCACACACCCATATTGATTTACGGCACGATCTTCAGCGTAGAGTTCACGCCGATGGCCGAACTGTTGCATCCCGCTGGGCAGCTCAATCCACCGTAGTCTTTCATGGTAGATGTAAGAAAAAGCGTATAGAGGTCAGGATTGATGCCAACCGGAACGTTAATCGTAACCTTCACGGAAATCGTTGTATTCGGATCGATTTTGAACGTGGTGCCCATAGGGAAACTCACCCACGAATCCGGCATGTACTTCTTCAGAGGATTGCCCTCGGTGCTCACCGCGAGCGAGAGAGTGACGTACCGCGTTTTGTCGCTATTTCCAAGCGTAAAAAACTTCGTTACCGTCGTGCCTGCAGTAGCACTCGTCGCGCTATTATCGCTCTCGTAAAAACCAAACATTGGAGTTCCAGGGTTGGTATAAACGAAGATATTCACATTTGTCGTCGCAGATGTTGCTTTTCCATCGGTAGCCGTGAAAGGAATCGTAAACTTGAGATCGCCACTCTGGGCGGTAGGCGTAAACGTAAATGCACCTGTGATCTTGTCGAAAGACGCTCCCGCCGGAAGATTACCAGCCGTATAGCCAACGATAGGGTCATTGTCCGGATCTGTCGCGACGACCTTGAAAGAGAGGGTCTTGCCCACAAGAATGTACTGATCAGCGACAGCACCGACAACCGGAGGCTGATTAACCTTCACCGGTGGAGCCACGCACGCACCAAGATTTTTATCCGCATAGTAGAGCGGTCCAAATTCGGCGCAGTTCTTCTGATAGTATGAGTACTGCTTTTTCGCGTTACAGAAGCCTTCCATGACATACGAGATGCCGTTCGAAAAAGTATACACATAATCTTCTTTGCCATTAGGATAGATATCTGTTTTCACGATGTCTTTCTTGAAATAGTCTGGAGTGCTGTTGTTGCTGCTGATACACCATGCACCGCTTTCGCTCGTATTATAGGCCTTATTGAAGGCATCCAGGGCACATGATTGGTATGCCGCCTGCTGGGTGCTCATGAGAGGGATGCAATCATTTATGTAAATCCAGTACTTTTGCTTCTGGTACCCAGTAAGGTCGTCAAATGTCGCGGCATGAGCTAATGTAACGCTCATAAGTGTCATCGCAATAAAAGCAGCGGAAAAGCGCAAAAGTCGGTGTTTCATAGGGAAGGGGGTGAAAGTAGAGAAACTGTATCGATCATAGTCCTTTTAAGGCGACTGTAAAGCCTTTTTTCACGAAGAGGCAGCTTCTTGTGAAGCAGGGTAGCCCAAAAACACAAGGACGGGGCCCCGTCGAGGGTGATTTTTTATCGTGTATAGACATGGCTAGACAAAGGTAGACACGGGAATGAAAATAATGATATTGAAATGAGTGATAGGAGACCTTTTACTCATTGAGCACCTATAATTGAAACCCCTCTTCCCCCAATCTGACATCCACGCGCGTATCACCGCGCTCGCACAGCAAATCTCCCAGGACTATAAAGGCAAAGATCTGCTGCTGGTTGGTCTTCTAAAAGGTTGCACCGTCTTTATGTCGCATCTGCTCGTGCAGCTCACCCTTGAAAAAGTAGAGATCGATTTCATGACAGTGAGTAGCTACAAGCATGGCACGAAATCCTCCGACTTCAAATTTGTGCAGGACCTCGACTCTCGAGTGAAAGATCGGGATATTCTCATCGTGGAAGACATCATCGATACCGGAAAAACGCTGGCCTTTACGATCGAACATCTCAAAACGCTCGGTGCGAAATCGATCGAGCTCGCGGTCTTCGTCAACAAAACCACCAATCTCGCACCCGACTTTGCCAGCGCCGTCGGACAGCCAAAATACGTCGGCTTCAAGTACCACGACACGCCTTTTATCATCGGCTTTGGCTTCGACTACAACGGCTATTACCGAAATCTTCCAGAGGTGTATCAGATGGAAGAGCAAGACTTTATTGACAAATAAAAGATTTGGTATAAAATAATCAACCCTTCATAAGGTTGTATGTCATCAAGTTCTGATCACCATTCCGATAAAATCCCTACGCGAGAAATCTTCGATCTTCCGCGAATATCAACAGGTAAGTACGAGGCTCCGTCACTGCCTCTGCAAGTTCAATATGGACCACGGTCAGGCGCGATACAGATTCCAGAGAGTGAGCGTGAAATTCTGGAGCAGTTCGCATCATGGGAGCAGAATCCTCCGTTTGAGCAGTATGGCCGAAGTGCACACATGCAGCGACAAACACCACTGAAAATTGGGAGCGATACGATCTATGGATATAAGCTCAAAGGTGTTGGAAACTTCGATCCTAAAACAGAAAAAATCTCACCGCCACGTGGAGACTCGTATCAAGCAAAAACGGGAACGCGCGATCTATTTGGAAATGTTGTGAACGAAAAGCCAGTCATTCTGATACATCAGGGCATTTCCGATGATGGAAGTTTTCGACCCATTCTTGATCCCAAGAAACCTGTTGGTGGTCTCGCATCAGGCAGAGGACAGAGAGAATTTGAAAATGCGGTAAAGCTTCATGATGCTGGCGTGCTCGCATGTCTCCCGATCGAATGGGGACGGTACCCGTCAGTTATGTGGGAAGGTCAGCCGACGGAGTTTGTCATCCTAGGGCTTCCGGGCGAGGATAAGCAACGACTTACGGAGTACTTCGAGCCAAGTCCTGATCGTGGAAGATGGGGTATCGGTAAAGCCATGCACCAGCTTCTCTCAACGCGCTGTAACGTGCAGAATGAATCGGAAAAAACTCAGGTACTCCTCATCTCTGTCGCAGAGATGGCCATGAATATCGGAAAGCTTCTTAGGAAAGCGCATACACAGGCAGGTGTAGCCCGATTTGCCTCACACCTTGGAAATTTTAGTTTCGCACCCGATATGCGAGGAGTGATTCTTCATGATCTCGACTCTTCGGTATCACTCAGAGATCTTTCGCCAACAGCACAGAGCCTGACGATAATTCGAGATATTGAGAGCGCAATATTCGGTTTTTTGCATAGCATAGCTCATGCAAATATCCTGTACATCGCAGAAAATCAGGACATGTTTACGCACTACAATCTCTTTCAATCGCTTTTACAGGGATACTTTGGTGGAGATGTCGATAGTGCGGCAATTCAGCACGCTGGAAGAAGTGTCATGGCTATGTTTTTGGAACTCATGAAGGGTCGAGGACTAAATCCATCCGCTGATCAGCAGCAAATGTGGCTCGCGATTGCAGGTCACAATATGCCGCCTCACGCTATGAAAGAGGTATTTAGTCTCTACGAAAAAAGTTCCCTCAATCAAAAAATACCTCTCCCGTACAAAAAACCGAAACTCGAAGAGAACATTGCTCGGTACCAGCAGCAGATGGGAGAAGTCTATATACGAGAAGCTGCAAAGCTTTCCAGCAGCCGCTAACTGGCCAGGAGATTCAAAAAGTGATACAATCGCTCCTTACTCTCTAACGCGACCAATGTATGCCAAAAAAACTGCATAGTAATTTCGACGACGCGAGAAATGAGCTTCTGCAAAAGGGGGCAGAGTACGTGCCAGACGTCGACGATATCAATAAGGGAAGTCCAGGTGCACACTGGGATGGACGCCAAAAGAATGGCGCCGAGTGGCACATTATTAAAGAAACCGATACTCGGGTGGAGATTCGATGGTAGTCACAGCTTTAATATTCCCGAGATTCTTGACAAAAGGTTATTAAATAGGTTTAATGCGCCTCCTTTTAGTATGCAGTATGATTGATCATAAAAACTACTCCACGCCGGAACCGCTTGCGAATATTGTCAAAGAGCTTTCCAATCCTGGCCTGTCGCAAGAACAGCACCGAGATGACGTGAATAGACTCGTCATGAATTTTGTCATGAAATTTATCGCAGAATTTCTTGATGCTCCCGGCATGGCGATCGACGAATTGCGTCTGCACGCAGAGAGTATTGTGGGCAGTGAGAAGGACAAGCGAGGGCGTGGGATCGAAGCCGTAAAAAGAATGATCCAGCATCAGCTCGAAAGAAAGAGCGGACTCGAGTATCAAGATGACTCATTTCCTATTGAGTGCATTCTCGATGTACAAGCAACGGCGGCTATTGTGAAAGAGATTATCTTCAATGATCGATTCGAGAAAAGGCAGGACTTCGTAGGATTAGATCTAGGATCAGGATCAGGAATTCTTAGTCTTGCAGCATATATTACTTCCCAGCGTGCTCGAATTCAGAGAGTGCTGATAATGGGAATGGATCGACAGCAGAAGGCTTTGAATAAGTCACAGGAGATGTTCAGAAAAGTGGCTCCTCGTGCAACATTTCAGACAATACCTGCCGACATTCGTCGACCAGATATTATGACACTGTTTGAGGGATTGCCCTTGAGCTCTTGGATAAGCGAGACGATTAGTACCGGGACGGTGCAGATCAGAATTCAGGATAATGACGTCTGTGTACCGCGGAGTGAGGCTGCACAATTTGCCATCATGTTAGATTCTTTGCATGATCCCTATGTGGAAGTCCTGGCAAATACGGTACGGGGACGAAGACATTTTATCGACGATGTGAAAAAAGGAAGAACCGCCATGTTCCCTGATCTTGCGAACGGCTTGTATGCGCCCAATCCGAAAGATCCTCGTATTACATTGCGAACAGGCACGGCCAAAACCGCCATTCCACTGCAAAATATCGGACAAGAATTTTCAGAATTTGAAGATTTTGGGAGTCATCATAAGCGATTCCCGTTTCTATAGAGCGGTACAAGAATCTGCACAGGTTCTACTTCTTCACGCCACGTAGAAGTGCAATCCACTCATGCTGTCTTTGGAGCATGACGCCAAAAGCAGCGAGCACGAGGATAAAATTCACCACCGAACCGACGACCGGAACCAGGGAGATCAAGGTGTAGGCAAGGAGACCGAGGGCCATAATGCCGTAGGTTCGTCGTGGAGAACGAGGCTTGGGTTTGAAGATGAGGTTGCCGAGGAAGAGGCCCACTACGAGCTGTGAAAGGTACCAGAGTGCGCCAGCACCAGCCGCAAGAATGCTGCCGAGTGGAGCGCCGATGATCGTCACGAGACAGAAAATAATGAACGCACCGCCAGCGGTGAGGCCGAGGAAACCGAGGCCGAGACTTTTCCAGAAACTCTTCCGGAGAAGTTCAGGACGCTTAGAGAATTCTTGAGGAAAGAAAGCAAAGAGCGCCGCGCCTACTACAAGAAGTGCGAGGAAGTTCCAGAATCGGACAAGCAGCATGCCGACACTATAGAATCCAAAAATTAAAGTTTTAACGCTTTCGTGGGAGGGGACAGTTCGGTCAGTTTTTCCAGTGACCGTTCCAGGGGGGATGACCGTGATATTTTTAGAAGAGTAGAGGAGGTTACCCCGAATTTTGGCACTTTGAGAAACACTAAGGTAGTCACTCGTATCCACTTGCACATTGCCATTGATCCAACCCTTAATTTTCATAATAGCCGCAGAGCCTGAGACGTTCTCGGTAATATTTCCATCGATACTAACAACACCACCGTGAACCATGACACTTCCTCCGACGCTGCCACTTTTTGAGAGTTCAAGATTGCCACCAACTGCGATGAGGTCGTCTTTAACATTGCCTGTAACAGTAACACTTCCGCCAGCAACACGAATATCATCACCGACATTCCCTGAAATCGTGACGCGACCGCCGAGCACGAGCACATCGCCCGAAACATCATCATCGATATTCACTGTGCCACCCAGAACCGTGACGTCGCCATTGACCGGTTGATCGATCGTGACTTCACCGCCCGCGGCGTATAGGTCATCATTCAGCGGATTTTTCATCGAAAGATC
>JAHFJT010000069.1 GCA_023245695.1 Candidatus Peregrinibacteria bacterium
GAATTGTTCCAGGATATTGACTTTGGACCAATATTTGGTATACTTAAGCCAATCACGACGAAAAGCGCTCTCCTAGGTTCTGTCCTACGAGCGTTCTTTTCTGGTGTCTAGTCGTGAACGAAGGTGGCTTACGAAAGCGAGATATTCCGAAGGGAAACGTTTCAGAAGACTTGAGTAGTTATGTTGATTCGGAATAAGAAGCCTTTCGAGTTTATTTTGACCAATAAGGTATTTGACAAGGCAATGAAAATCTCCGTCACCAGTTATGACAAGAGCCCGCTTGTAGTGGTCAAAATCAATCATAGACTGTAAGACAAGCTCTGCGTCGCAATTGCCTTTTATCTTTTCACCGGGAAATTGAAGAGTTGGCTTAAATATACAGGCATATCCCATATCTCGAAGTCGGGCATAGAGGCGATGATTTCCGGGAATGTAGCCCATAAAAAGATAGGAACGTGTGACGCTATACTTCTCTCGAAGATAAATCCTGAATTTAGCGAAATCGAGCTGCCAGCCTAAGCTTCTAATGGACAGATTTAAATTCTGACTATCGATAAAGGCAAAGTTATTCTCGTGTTTCTGCATGGTAAATATAAAATCAGGAGTAATAATCCACGATAGCGCATCGTTTTTACATTTCTCGTACAAATTCTTGAATAATATCTAACAATTCTGTCAGAAATTTATAATTTGTATTTTCCCCGAAAAAGCGTACAATACAGGTCAATGGCCTCACGTAAAACATCAAAATTTCGCTTGGTAGTGCTGTGCGGTGGGCCTTCGATGGAACGCGGAATTTCGCTGAATTCTTGTCGAAGTGTCTGTGACAATCTCGAGTCGCCGGATATTGAGATTCAGCCGGTGTACTTCGACTATCGACGGCAGGCATACGCGATTTCCCGTGGCGCACTCTACTCCAATACGCCATCCGACTTCGACTTCAAACTTCAAAATGGTGGAAAAAAGCTCAGTAAGCGTGCCATGATCAAGCTTTTTAAAGATGCCGATCTGGTTTTCCCGGTAATTCATGGAACATTTGGCGAAGATGGCCAGATTCAATCTATTCTGGAAAAAGCGAAGGCCAGATACGTTGGATCTCCGTCACAAGCCTGCAAAATCGCCTTCAATAAGTTCAAGGCAAATGAGCTCATCCGCGGCCACGACTTCCCTTCTCTGCCGTCGGCGCTCCTGAAATCTCACGCATCTAAAAAAGAAAATCAGCAAACTCTTGAAACATTTTTCAAGACGAACAAGATCACCCGAGCGATTGTAAAACCGGTCTCCGGCGGCTCATCCATCGGCGTTCATTCGGTAATCAATCCGAAAGAAGCACTCATCGCCATGCAGGATATTTTCAACAAGAAGCTCGACACCCAGGCCGTCGTAGAGCCATTTTGCGAAGGAAAGGAGTTCACTGTTGTGATTCTTCAAAATCGCTTCGGACTCCCAGTCGCCCTCATTCCATCCGAGATCGAGACCTCATACAACGAAAATCAGATCTTCGATTTCCGTAAAAAATACCTCCCAACTCGCAAGGTGCACTATCACTGCCCACCCCGATTCACCCAGGAACAGATTGAGAAAATTCAGATCATGGCGGAGCAGCTTTTCTCTGTACTTGGCATGCGCCACTTCGGACGATTCGACGGATGGCTTCTCAAGGATGGGCAAATCTGGTTCTCGGATTTCAATCCTATCAGTGGCATGGAGCAAAACAGCTTTCTCTTCCAACAAGCATCACAGATCGGATTCACGCACCGCGATGTGCTCATGTATATTCTCAGACGAGCCGCGACAGAATATGGCTTACCTTCGCCAGAATCAAAGCCTCAAAGCGTACTAGAAATTGCAAAAAAACTCCTCAAAAAAGAGCGTGTGAATGTCATTGGTGGCGGTACATCCGCCGAGCGTCAGGTCTCCCTCATGAGCGCCACGAACGTCTGGCTCAAAATCAAGCGCTCCGAGAAATATGAGCCGCAGCTTTTTATCATGACCGGCGACAATGAGATCTGGCACACACCGTACAACTTCGCACTCAATCACACGGTTGAAGAAATTTCCGCAATGCTTCACGACGCCGAAAAAAATGCGGCATGGCTCGAAACCCATCGAAATCAGGCGCTCCTCAAACTCGCGCTCCGACCTGGTGAAGCCTCTGAAAAGCTCTTCCAGCCGCGAAAAATGACCATGGCAGAATTTCTCAAACTCGATGGATTCGTCTTCCTCGGGCTCCACGGAGGCATGGGTGAAGATGGCACCATTCAGAAACTCCTCACGCAGCATCACAAAAAATACAACGGCTCACACGCAGACGCATCACGCCTCTGCATGGATAAGTACGCGACCGGCGAAGCCATGAAGCCCCTCGCCAAATACGGCATCTACACCGCCGAGAAAAAAGTTTTCCCACTTTTGCACTTCAAAAACTTCACCTCCGCACAGTGGGCAGCCTTCTGGACAGAGCTGAAAAAAAGTCTCAGTGCCAAAGGGCAACCAGCGAATTCCCTGATTATCAAGCCAACCGATGATGGTTGTTCCGCGGGCATATGCCGTATCAGCACCGCAAAAGATCTGCGACTCTACATGACCTTCGCACACAAAAACGCACTTGAAATTCCAACCGGCACCCTCGAAGATCAGCACGGCATCATCGAGATGCCATCCCAGCAGATGCATCATGTGATGTTTGAGCGATTCATCGAAACCGACAAACCGCGTGTCATCAACAACAAACTCATCTGGAATAAAAAAACCGGATGGATCGAGGTTACGGTCGGCGTCGTCGGACAAGCGAAAAAACTTCACGCACTCAGTCCATCCCTCACGGTCTCGCACTCGCATGTACTCTCGCTCGAAGAAAAATTCCAGGGCGGAACAGGCGTAAATATCACTCCGCCACCTCAACCACATGTCTCTGATAAAGCACTGAAAGAAGCCAAAAAACGCATAGAAATCGCCGCAAACACACTCGGAATCGAGGGCTACGCACGCCTCGACGCCTTCATGCAAACGCAGACGGGCGAGCTCTTCATTATCGAGGCAAACACCCTTCCAGCTCTCACCCCATCGACCGTGATTTTTCATCAGTCACTCGAAGAAAAGACACCTATCTACCCGCGAGAATTTCTCGAACATCTCATCGAGCTAGGGAAAGCTGCGAAAGTATAGCGGAAAAGAAATGCTCTTTTCATCAAGTTAAAAAAGTCTATAATACAAGCGCAATCACACGCCTCACGTATGAATCGTACCTCAATCACCACGTCTATCTTCGTTTTGAGCATCGCGCTTTTGACTGCCTGTACCCCAGGTACGGTTTCTTATCGAACCGAAACGCTCGATAAGCTTGGAATCAAAGTCGATAAGCCAACGCAGTGGAACTCGACACGGACAGAAAGTGGCGACAATTATGTGGACTATATCGTGGATGTGCCGGAAGGAAGTACCGACAAAAATGGCATTGTCGGAAAAGTTTCAATCAATCTTGTGAAGCCTCTCGAGGGCGAAGTGGTAAAAATTCAAGATGAGGTTGATGGTCTTAAGAAACTTTTTTCAAATAGCATCTCGGACATGAAGATATTAGAGGAGGTGGATACCAAGCTCATGGGCTTCCCAGCAAAGCGTGTGACGCTTCAGTTCCGCAACAACGAAGACAAAACAACACTTGAGAAAGCCATTTTCATGGTCACAGTGAAAAGTAATCAGGCCTACGTCATTCTGCTCGACGACGACGTAAAAGACTTCGACAAAAATCTCCCCATCTACGAAAAAATGGCCGCATCTATGCAGCCGCTCTCGTAACGATCAGTCGCGACGCAGATTAAAACCCAAACTCTTTCTTTCGAGGGTAGAGTTTGCCAAGGATAGCGAACGACTGCTTCTCCATGGCCTTTTCTGAGCGTGCATCAGGATGATCATATCCAAACGTGTGTAAGGTGCCGTGAACGAGCATATAGGCCATTTCCTGCTCATAGGGAAGGTTCTGCTCCTTTGCTTGTCTCGCCACCGTATCCACCGACAGAAAAATCTCTCCCGCCGGGTAAGCCTCGCCTTTGGTGAAGGGCATGAATTGCCGATGTTCCACAAACGAAAAGGTAATCACATCCGTCGCACGGTCTTTTCCACGGAACGCCCGATTCAGATCGCGGATCTCTTTGTCGCTCACAAAAAACACACTTAGTCCCAGATCAGACGGTTTCGCGCCTTTAGGGCAGTAGCGCTTGAGTCGCATAGCCAAGACCTTTTCGGCCTTTTTCATGATGCGTTCGAGAAGAGGTACGAGCTCAAGTGGAGACACGCCATCGATCTTTTTTTTCGTACGGGATTCAAATTCGAGGTGCATAAAAATCAAAAAAAGTACTGCATATATACCCTAAGGCTTCTTCAAAAACAACGTTTCCATCGTTTTCCACTCACTCGCGTCGGTCGTCCAAGCGCCATACAGTGCCACGCCCTCAAAGAGCTCTTTTTTACTTCGCCAGTTATTGAGGCCATCGATGACACCCAGCAGGCCTGCACGAATGTTCTCCGCCTCAGGGTGGAAACTCTCGGTGGGTTTATCGTAGGTTGGCAGGCCAATGAGAATGCGAACGGGCTGATCGGCGAGGAGTTGGGTTATCCAGATGATCTCATTTTTCAAAAAATACTCGTACACCTTTGCAGACTTGATGCTATTTTCATAGGTCATGACGGTGATCTGGTTCGCGCGCGCGGCCACCTCTCGATACATGTCAGTCGAGAGAAACGACTTGAGATCCATGAACCTTCGCGCGACCGAAAACACGTAGTCTGGCACCATCTCCGGGAGCGCCACAGATATAAGCGCGTCGCTTCCTAGAGCCTTCCGCGTGTCCTCAAGCAAAAACAAAAAATCCGTATCTCCATCTACAATTGGTTCGATATCATAGTGCACGCCCTTCATTCCAAAATCATTCACAAAAATCTGCGTGGTATGCACGATATTTTTCCGCACCTGCAGCTGCTGCAGCGGAAGTTTACTTCGTAACTGCCCAAGCCACGGAATAAAGGTCAGGCGATCACCATACTCACGACTCACGCGAAGAAACTCCCCGAGCTCTTTGTAACGTGCCGACGGAATGGTCCCGTCCGACTCCAGAGGCCCTACATGCAAAAAAACATACCTCACACCATGCGCCCCAAGATTCTCAACAAACCCACGAATTTCCTCAGGAGTATGGGGCTGATCGACCCAAGCATGTTGCGCCCAAACGGCGTTTTGATTGTGATTATAGGCACTGCCATGGAGATGCGCGCTCGGTCCTACCAAAAAATACCACCCCACCACCACGATCACGCCAAACACCAAAATGGCGACATGAAAAATACGAAACGCAAGACGTGGTACAGAAAGTCGAGTACGCGGCTTTTGTCCAAGATTCTGCTCCTTCTGGAGACGATCACGAACCTTAGCAAGACGATCTGTAGGTTTGAAAAACATGGTTATTGATGTCTCGAGAGATACTCCTTGATCTGCACCATCCACTGCTCAAAATCTTTTTGAGTAAGAGGAGCATCCGGCTGAAAAAAGATAGAATCGTCAATAATGCCGCTCAGGTAGGCAAAATTCACATAGCGCGGATACCACCACATATGAGGAATATGGGCAGAAATATCCGTATATGGCGTTTTTTGAGTTGAGATG
>JAHFJT010000070.1 GCA_023245695.1 Candidatus Peregrinibacteria bacterium
ACATAATAACCGTTATACGATACCCGCGAGTTGTGGAATGGAACGACGCAACCAAAGGATTGCGAAGGGATTTTACTGCACGTCGTGGGGTTTTGCAAGGGGGCGCGTCAGCTTTATTTACTCCTGATCAGGCGATGGCGCAGCTTGAGGCACCTGGTAGGTTTTGACGTTCGCATCTGTGGCACTCGCGCTCGCGGCACTGAGGGCAGACGATATATCACTGGTTTCTGGGAGTTCAAAGGTCTGGCCTGCGAATGGAACTTCGACGTTGTTGAAACCGGATTCCTTGAGGAACTCTGCGAAGTCGAGACCCTGGCCTTCTTCACCGTGGACGAGGAAGATTTTTTTGATGGGCTGGACGTCGTTGAGACGCTTGATGTAGTCGAGGAGGTCGGAACGATCGGCATGCGCGGAGAAGGCATCCATGTTGATAATTTCAGCCTTTACGTCATATGCGTCTCCGAAGATATTTACGATCTTCATACCGTCCTGGATCTTTCTACCAAGGGTATTGGCGGCCTGGTACCCGACGAGGAGGACGGCGTTGCGTGGATCTTCGATGTTGTTTTTGAGGTGGTGAAGAATACGTCCGTGCTCACACATACCAGATGAGGCGATGATAATCATCGGACCGTTCATCTCGTTGAGGTGCTTACTTTCTTCGACGGACTTGGTGTAGGTGAGACGATCGAAGCCAAATGGATTTTCACCGTCCTTGAGAAACTCATTGTAGGTATCTTCATCGAGACACTCTGGGTGGGCCTTGAAGACCTCCGTGACGTTGCCCGAGAGCGGACTGTCGACGTAGATCGGGAGCTCAGGGATCTTCTTTTCCTTCAAGAGAATGTTGAGATAGTAGACGATTTCCTGGGTTCGCTCGAGGGCGAATGCTGGGATAATAATTCGCCCACCTCGCTTGGCGACACGGTTGATAATGTCGGCGAGATCTTGTTCTACGGTCTGGATCGCAGCGTGGAATCGATTTCCGTAGGTAGATTCGCAGATGAGGTAGTCGGTCGCTGGAAGCATCTGTGGATCACGAAGGAGCGGCAAACCTTTTCGTCCGAGATCACCCGTAAATCCAACGGTATATTGTTTTCCTGTTTCCTTGTCGTTGACGATCATGTGGATCTGGGACGAGCCGAGAATGTGACCGGCATCGTAAAAAGAAGCCACGACACCATCGGTAATGACCGTCGCTTTTTCGTAGTTGACGCCGACAAAGTGCTTCATTGCGTTCTGAGCGTCGACGCTCGTGTAAAGAGCTGGCTCACACTTTTTATTCTTTTTCTCGAGATATTTCTGTTCACTCTCCTGGATGAATGCGCTGTCCGCGAGCATATAAAAGGCAAGATCACGAGTTGCGAATGTGGAGAAAATCTGGCCCTTAAATCCTTGCTTCACGAGATACGGAAGCATCCCTGAGTGATCGATATGCGCATGGGAAAGCATCGCCATGTCGATTTTTTGTGGTTCGAAAAATCGGAAATCGCGGTTTTTTTCTGCAGATTCTTTTCGATTTCCCTGGGCCATGCCACAGTCGAGGAGAATTTTCTTGCCGTTAATTTCCAGGAGGTGTCGTGATCCAGTGACTTCTCGTGCTGCTCCGCAGAATGTGATTTTCATGTGTGTTTGTTTAGTAGGCTCGGCGACTTCTTACCATTATACCATGGATTCGCTCAAAGAGCAAGCACACGGGTGGGTGCCTGGGTGTGGCTTCTATAAGCATTTGTGTGGCTTGTATTGCAGATCGATATACATTGCGCAGGGGGTTTGTGGTGTCTGAAGAGTGCCTCAGAGCGTTGTATATCGATTCGCTAGCGAATCGATAGCTATTTGCATGCAGATCGCAATACAATCGCTTTTGGGCATTTTTGAACATGGCATGCGGGGCGGAGAATGTATTGCGGATCGATAGCACTTCATTGTTGGCTGCATGTGAAATTCGCGATTCACACTACCTCCACACTGGCTGACTGTGGGGCAAATCCAACGGATGCTCGATGAGCTGGATCGAGTGGTCGTCTGTCGCGGCAGAAAAGTCGGCTTCGATAGCCATGCCCTTTTGCGTTTCGGCAGACCAGAATTGGTCAAAGATAAAGTTGCCGAGAGAGTAGACAATGGGAACGCCTTTGTACATCTCCTGATTCTGCACGACGTGAGGATGGTGACCAATCACGAGGTCGGCACCGGCGTCTATAAAATCATGCGCGAGCTGCTGCTGGCGAGGTGAGTTGGTTTTCTCGTACTCGATGCCCCAGTGAATCACGACGATGGTGTAGTCCACGGTGGGATTAATTTTTGCAATCAGGGAGCGGGCGGCCACATCGTCAAGACGATGTGTTGCATCGTGGAATCCAATGAATGCAAACGTCTTTCCACGAATGGTTTGGCGAAGGACATCTTGCTCGGTTGGCAGCATCGGATGGCCGAAGAATGCGAGGCCGGCCTCTTTCAAGTACTGCTGCGTGGAGGTGAGTCCCCTTTCTCCTTGATCGAGGGTGTGATTGTTTGCGATGCTGACGATGTCGACGCCGTTTTGTTTCACAATCTTCGCGGTGTCGGGTGCGAATCCAAAACTCATGCCTGTTTGTGCACGATTTGGCACGGGAAGAATCGGTCCCTCGAGATTGGCGATGACGCGATCGAAGTAGCCGTTGAGAAAATTGGCTCCGGGGCCGGCGGAAGTTTTTGCCTTCAGGAAGGGGTAATTCAGATCACCACTTTTTTCCATAAGTGTGCGCACGTAACGACCGAGCATGATGTCGCCGAGAAAAAGCAGTTTGATTTGCTGATCGTCTTGGGTGAGTTTTTCCGCTGGCATCGGGGTCAGGGTCGGCCCTGGATACGATGATGCTGCTACTTCGTTGATGGTTTGAACCACTTTCTCAGAGATCTTTACTTTATTATTCATCACAAAAAAAGACGCCGCGAACATTCCTGCCACCAGCAGGAGCGCACCGAGGAGTAAGATTTTTTTATTCATACAGAAGGAGTGAGGGTGCCTAAGATATGATTAGCCAGTGCTGAGCATCGCATCAAGCGTGCCGTTGTCTTCGAGAACCTTCATGTCGTCAAAGCCTCCGATGTGTTCGCCGTTGATGAAAATTTCTGGAAATGTTTTTCGACCACCTGAGCGCTGAATCATCTGATTTTTGAGATCTTCATCGTACTCGGCGTCGATCTCTTCGAATGGAACACCTTTGTCGTCGAGGAGAGCCTTTGCAGCGGTGCAGTATGGGCAATTTTTCTTCGTGTAGATTTCTACTTTAGCCATAATCTCTTATTGGTGATGAAATATCGCATCGACATTGTAGCCCTGTGAACCCACCTTGTCCATCGACAGATATTGGCCCAGAGCCCAGAAATGGCTTGCTGACGAGAAGACATCGAGCTATACTCGGTGCATTCATCTCCCCTTTGATTATGAAATACTATTCGTACCTTGTCGCTGCCGTTGTCGCCAGTCTCATTCTCGGCATCAGTTCACTTTTTCTCAGTGTTCACACGGCCGTCACGCTCGAACAGATGAGCCGTCAGATTTCCTCCCTGAAGAGTCCGATTTCTGGAGAGCTTACTCCCTCGTCCAAGCCACCGGCATCTCCTGAACTTTCTACAACACCTGCCGAAACCGAGATCAGTACGTGGAACACCTATGACGATAAGCCGATCGGTATCCACTTCAAGTATCCAAAATCTTGGGATCTCAAGGGGCCAAAGTCACCAACCTATCCTATTCTCGATCTTTCTCTGGGCAATCCAACATGCGGCGATTGTGATCAACCTCCAGCTATGACCGTCAAAGTCTGGTCTTCGGTTTACAAGTTCGATACCAATACGAAAAATCTCAATGCGAAGAATCTTCCTGACTTGCTTGCGAAGTATTCAGCGTTGCCGGATCCCCTCTATCAGAATGTAAAAACTCTTACGGTCGGTGGAAAGCCTGCATACCAAGCTGATGCGGGTCCGAACGTGTTTGGCGGAGGACAGTTTGTTTTTGTTCCACTAACGAGCGGTAAGCTTATCGAGCTGTGGTTTTTCCAGAGTGCGTCGGCAGTGATGATTCTTCCGACATTTGCGTTTTAATTTTCTGCATGTGAAAAAAGGTGAGATTATTCCGGTGAAGATTGAGAAGTTTGCGCTTGGCGGACAGGGATTGGCGTTTGTAGAGACTGCTGCGCACGATGGTGTGGCGGCTCGTCGAATTCCCGTATTCGTGGATGATATTTGCGTGGATGATGAGGCGGATGTGCGGATTATTACAAAGAAGAACTCGTTTGCGGAGGGGCGTGTACAGAAGATCACTCAAGGGTCGGGGGAGCGCATCGCTTCGCGCTGCGTGCACTTCGGTGTGTGTGGTGGATGTACGTGGCAGTTTTTACCGTACGAGAAACAGTTGAAGTGGAAGGAGCAGTTGGTGCGAGAGACATTACAACACGTGGGCGGTATGTCTGATGAGGTGTTGCGAGAGGTTTTTCAGCCGGCGTGTGGATGCGATGATCCCTGGTTTTACCGAAATAAGATGGAGTGGAGTTTTTCTGTAGATCGAGATGGTGCGTTCTCGGGTGGCTTCCATATGCGGCATATGCACTATGATACCGTGAATGTGCAGGAGTGCTTTCTCCAGTCGGAGCCGAGTGTGGCGGTTTTCAAAAAGGTTCGTGAGTACTTTGAGGAACTGCGTCGTGCGGGTGTCGATGTGATATACAACTCGAAGACGCATCGTGGGCTGGTGCACTCAGTCTACGTGCGCGAGGGCAAGCGAACGGGCGAGATGATGGTGATCGTGCAGACGACGCCTGAAAAATTTGATGTGGAGGGATTTTTGAAGGTATTAAGCGATTTTCCGCAAATCGTGTCTGTCGTGCACGTGACGGTGTTTGAACAAAATGGTACGCCAAAACGGTGGGAGGTGAATGTGTTGAAGGGCGAGGAGTTTTATCGAGAAGAGCTGTGGATACGGGACAGTGGCGATCGTGAGATTCGGCTGCAGTTTCAGGTAAAACCGCAGGCATTTTTCCAGCCCAATACGATGATGGCCGAGAAGATTTACGGGCAAGCGTTGCAACTTTTGCAGGGTGCGTTTTCTGCGGAAGAGCTGCGGGGTGTGTGCGCGTACGATCTGTACTGCGGAACGGGCACGATCGGAATTGTGCTGAGTCATGCGGTTGCGAGCGTGGTGGGTGTGGAGCTGAATGCTTCAGCTATAGAGAGTGCGAGAGAAAATGCGGTGCTGAATGATGTGAAAAATATTGAGTTCCACGTGGGTGATGTGAAAAAAGTTCTCGATGAACTCGAGTCGACGCATGCGGCGGATGTGATTGTCGTGGATCCTCCGCGAAATGGCTTGGAAGAAAAAGTCGTCGAACATATCATTCGTGCGGCTCCTAGAGCCATTGTTTACGTATCGTGCAATCCTGCGACATTTGCGAGGGATGTGAAGATTTTTGCTGCGAATGGTTTCGCGCTCACATTCGTTCGCGCGTACGACCAATTTCCCCAGACAGCCCATATCGAAACCGTAGCACTCTTGAAAAAGGTAGCGTAATATTGAGGCGATACACCTCACCTCATTTCATGAATACTCCTCTCACCTCTTTTCATTTTCGTACTCGTATTTTTGCCGTAGGCATTCTTTCTGTTTTTCTTC
>JAHFJT010000071.1 GCA_023245695.1 Candidatus Peregrinibacteria bacterium
CAATAGTGGCAAGCGTGCATCGATTTATGTTGCTACGGACCAGCGTCCACGCGCGATTGGCAAACAGGGTCAGAATGTTCGACTTGCTTCGATCTTGACCGGATGGGAGTTGGATATCAAAGATCTCAGCGAACTTTCTGAAAAAGATATTCCAAAGAAGAGCGTGGAGACGATTGCTGAACTCGGTATCGACGATGGCATCGTTGCGAAGTTAATGGCTGCTGGATTGACCCAGGTTGGTCAGCTCAAGGGTCTTGGCGAACGCGACATCGTCGGACTTGAGGGTATCACCGAGGATGAGGCGAAGGTCTTGGTCACGGCGGTAAAGGGGGCGTAAGGCGCTGTACGATATTTACAAAAAAGAGAGAGACCTCGTTATGGGGTCTCTTTTTGTTGGATCCATCTCATGATGGCACTTATCAAATCTTTTCCATCCCTATCGGGCAAGAATACTTGTGAATTTCCAAAACTGATATCGCCATTCTTCAGTACAACTGTAGCGGGTTCGTAGAACATCTGCATGTCGCCCTGCATGACCTGTATTTTACTCTTTGAACCTCGATCGAAGACGTACAGCTTACCCTCTGATCTCGTGAGCATCAGGCCACCGCGGGATATTGCTGGATTGGCGATAGGAAGTTGGGCCGAAATTCTCATAGGAAAATCCATCTTCTTTCCAAATATATCTGCAATCACGATGTCTCTTCCAGCTATCATCGGCTCGTTATTCTTGAGTATAGCGTTATTTTTTAGATACATATGGCCGTAACGCGTTTCGACAACCTGCACGAGAGAGGTGTCTACATCCTGTGGCTCTACGACGAGGAATAACGTTTCGAGCAGCTTGATGGTCACTGCATTTTCCGCACTGAGAAATGATGGAGTATTCGGGTCTTGCACAGGATTGAGAACATTGACCCCATGAGGACAGAGCATTCGGATGAACTTCAACATTTCGGAGGCAAAATGTTCTTCTTCTTTTTCATCACCTGTTTTTCTGTAGAGCTCCCACTGCTCTTTAATAAGCGTCAGGAGATACTTTGTCGCTTCTTCGTTATGAGAATTTTCGATATAGCGCTTCAAGAGTGATGCAAGCGAGGTCGTAATTTTCGAGTCCCTTACTATATTCAAAAGGCCAATGATTGAGCGGAACCCTTGAGGTGTGAGGGGTTCAATCGCATCCGCGAGCATGCGAAGTTCATGAAATTCAGCAGGCATGGTTCCAATTTGAGGCTCGACCCATTGGCGAAGGGACTTTTGCACTTGTGCCCGTACCTCAGCCGACTGCATGCGGAGCGCCTGATCTACTTCTGGCGAGATCATGCTTTCTTTTGGTTCACGAGAAGCTTCAGGTGAAGCATCCTTTGTGAGCTTCAAAAGGGGTGCCTGTATTTTGCGAAGAGCGTTCATAGGGGAAATTGGGGTAGGGCTTAATTTACGTTATTTCTATCTTTTCTGTCAATTTTGAAGCTGAAGATTGGCTTTTCTGGGGGTGGGGCGGGAACCATACTCTCTCACGCTCATATGTGGACTTCAAAGCTGGTTTGTGGTATAATGATTTGAAGCGTGAAATTTCTTAGGACACGCGTAAAACCTCGACGTTATGGCAGACCAATCGATACAAGCAGCAGTCCAGGATCTTCACCAAGAGTCCGCGACACAACAGGCGGGCGCGGGAACGCGTACTCAAATGGGAACAAATTCGGGAACAGCACCCTCACTAAGTTCGGGTGTAGCGCTCGATTGGATTAATCGAGATATTCATGAAAAAGATGTGATGAAGCGTGCTGCAGAGCAGGCCATGCTCTATGTGAATTTGTCGAAGACGCCGATCAATCCAGACATGTTGCGATTTGCAACAAAGGATGAGGCGGCTAAGGCCGGCGTAATGCCATTTTTCCGGATTGGACAGCATGTCCGTGTGGGTGTCGTGGACGCGAGTGTGCCTGAGGCTCAGGCGCTTCTGAATCGATGGAAGGGCGAGGGATTTGAGATTGAGTTGAATCTCTGTACGGCTGAGTCGATCACTGATGCCGTGAAAATTTACGATGCGCAGCAGATGGTCATGCAGAAAGATATCGTGACGAATATCGAAGAGTCGCGCGTGAGTGCGTTTGAAAAAGAGATTCAGGTGCTGGCGGATTTGAAGAGTCGAGTAGAGACAGTGACTTCGGAAGAGGCACTGAATTTACTTGAAGTTGGAGCCATTAAAACGGGTGCGAGTGATATGCATTTTGAGCCGGAAGAGAAGGTGGCTCGAGTGCGATTCCGCATCGATGGTGAGCTGTATAAAATTTTCGAGATCGATAAAAAGATTTTTGCGAATGTGATTAATCAGCTCAAGTATAAGTGCAAGATGAAAATGAATGTCACGAATGTGCCGCAGGATGGACGATATAGTTTCATGATTAATGAGCGAAAAGTTGATGTTCGTGTGTCGTCGATTCCGACGCAGTATGGCGAGTCGTTTGTGTGCCGATTGCTCGATAGTGGAAAGTCATTTTTGAGTTTTGAGGAGCTCGGTTTTCAGGGCGCATACTTGGCGAAGATGGAAAAGCTGCCGACGTTATCACACGGCATGATTCTCGTAACAGGCCCTACAGGATCAGGTAAAACGACCACGCTGTACTCACTGCTGAGTCGGTTCAATACACCCGAGGCGAAGGTAATTACCCTTGAGGATCCGATCGAGTATCACATCGAGGGAATTTCTCAGAGTCAGATCGATGAGTCGCATGGATATAACTTTGCGGATGGTCTGCGAACGATTTTGCGACAGGATCCGGATACGGTGATGATCGGTGAAATTCGAGATCTCGAGACCGCGCAGGTGGCTGCACAGGCTGCTCTGACGGGTCACGTGATGCTCTCGACGTTGCATACGAATGGTGCGATTGAGTCAGTTTCACGAATCGTGAATATTGGCTTGCCTGAGTTCATTGTGGCACCCTCACTCCATACAATTATTGCGCAGCGTTTGGTGAGAAAGTTGTGCGTGTGTGCTGAGAAGCGCGCGACTTCCGAGGAGGAGCGCGCGAAATTTACGGCTCAACTGGAGACTATTCGAGGCGTGGTTCCGGATGTTTCTGTGGCGGTACCTGCTGAGATGCTTGTCGCCAAAGGGTGTGCGGTGTGTAGCAATACTGGCTACCGTGGGCGACTTGTTATTGTGGAGATGATCACGCTCGATACGGATTTGCAAGAAATGATTTTGGCCAAGGCTTCAACGGCAAAACTGTACGAGGCTGCTCGTAAAAAGGGTATGATCACGATGCAGGAAGATGGCGTCTTGAAGGTCTTGCAAGGCTTGACGACGATGGATGAGGTCTTCCAGGCGACGAATCTCGCGGTGTAAGGTGGTGGGTTTGGGTGTGGTTATGTGTGTATGCGCGGTTTTTTGTATTGCGATTTGCAATACATCCTCCACGGGGAGTGCCATGCTGAAAAAAGCCCAAAAACGATTGTATATCGATATGCACTACAAATGTATATCGGATATGGTAGCAATTCGATATACAACGCTCTGGAGCACTTTTTAGAATCCCAAGACCCGGTGCGCAATGTATATCGATTTGATATACACTGCGACTATGAGCCATATTCGGTTGTCAGCATATATCCGCCGCCGATCATACTCACTATTCCATCGATCTCGAGGAGCGTGAGTTTTTCGAGCAGTTCGGGGATGTTGCGAAGATGAGTGGCGTCGATAATTTCGGTGAACGTGGTGATACTTTTGTAATTGAGGACATTGACGATGGACTGCATGATGGGATCGCGGAGGGTGTGGGATGGGGATGGGCGGCTGCGCTTACTGCGTTCGCGCATAGGCTCGCGCATACCCAGCGTTTCCAGGAGCACTTTATACGAAGTTAGAGGTGTGGCGATATGCTGCTCAATGAGGTCGAGGTTGCCTTGGCAGGCGCGGCGATCGATGTCGGCACAGAGGGCAAATACTTCGCGATCTTCTTCGCGTGCGAGTTTCGCAGTGATGTTTGCGCCGGAAGATTGCGGGGCTTCGGTAACGACGGTGATCGGAGAAAGCCCGGCGATGATACGATTGCGTTCAGGATAGCGAAATTTTTCTGGTGGTGTACTTGGTGGATATTCGCTCATGATACAGCCATTTTTCAGTATCTGATTCACGAGATCATGCTGTTGTTCTGGTAGATAGTCGTGCCCATGCCCAATCACCGCCCAGGTCGGAAGTCCTTCGAGGAGCGCAGTTTCGTGCGCGAGTGTGTCCACTCCTTTTGCAAGACCACTCACAATCACAACCGGATAGAGACTCAGCTCCTGCACGATTTTTTGGGTTTGCAAGGTTCCATACGGCGACGGACGACGGGTGCCGACTATGCTGAGATTGGTGAAGACAGAGGGCCAATTCGCGCTGCGATGCGGGCCGTGTTCGCCTTGAATATAGAGCGAAAATGGCGCTTTCTTGAGCTGCTTCAAGAGCATAGGGTAGACAGAGTCGTCATACGTCATGAGCGTCATCTCGGGATACTGCGTCTGAAATTTCTTCCACTCGGCGTGAGGATCGAGCTGCGACGGAGGCATCGCGTGCCAGGCTTTTTCAAATCCACCGTACCGTTCGTACAGTTTTTTGAGCGTGGCGTAGCTCGCGTGCGTCACGAGATTCCAGGCGTGGAGGTAGATGGCTTCGTGAGATTCGGGGAGTTCGTTGGTGTAAGATTTTTTCGTCATGCACCCAGTATAGAGATCCGATCTAACAAACCGTTGAATAAAACTTGAATAATTTGTGAACTACTTCTGACACGTTTTCTCGCAATTTTTAGGTGTTCAAAACGCAATTTTCTGGTACTATATGGGCCACAAACACTCCTATGGCTGACCAGACCCCACAATTCGACCATGTAAATTACGACGTTCTGGATGCGGCGAAACGAGCCTTTATTGAAGCTGGAAAGCGCACGCAGGAGTTTGCAAAAGAGTATGGATTCATCCCGGAGTCTGGCTTTGGTTCGAGTGCGAATGTTTTTTCTTTGGATTTGAGGCCTTTTTTGAAGGCAAACGCAGAGTCACTCCAGGTGACGCTGTTGCCCGAGGGTCTCGGCACGTCTGATGATGCGCGGCCGGAGGATATGACGGAGGAAGAGCTCTTGAAATTCTGGTACAACATTGGGATCAAGACGGTAGCTGTGATGACAAATGACGCAGCGGCAAGCGGCATGCAGACGGTGCTTATTTCTTTGTACTTGCCGTCGAGCACGCCCGAACTGGTCTTCAATCCCGTGTTCATGAAAGGATTCCTGGATGGATTTGTAGAGGGTTGCCGACAGGTGAAGTGCGTCTATTTTTCTGGTGAGACGCCGCAGCTGAAAGGTAAGCTTGTGGAAGGAAAGCTCGACATTGCGGGTGCGCTCTTTGGGCTCGTGCCTGCGGGGAAAAAGCCTGTGGATGGAACGGAATTAAGCGCGGGTGACACGATTGTTTTTGTGGAAAGTTCAGGTCCGCATGACAATGGATTCACGACGCTCCGACAGCTTGCCACGAAATTGCCACAGGGATATAGAACGAAACTTCTAGATGGTCGCATGTACTTTGAGGCGATCAATGCCCCTACGATCCTCTACACGGCGTTTGTACAGGACATGATGAAGGCAGACATTGCGATG
>JAHFJT010000072.1 GCA_023245695.1 Candidatus Peregrinibacteria bacterium
GGAACGCTCTTTCGCTTGCTCTGTGGTTTCTTCGCTGTAGCTGCGGGAGCGGGAGCAGCGCCCCTCCCGGGACTACCTGCTGGATCGCCTTCGCTTTGCTTCGGTGTGGTGGCCTTAGTTGGTTTCTTTTCTTTTTCTGCCATGGGGATGCTTATAGAGATGAATAAATGGGGGAGCGGGCGGCTGCATTCGCCTTTGGCTCATGCATATTACTTGGTGACTACCTTCTTGTTTGCTACTGTCTTCTTCTTACCCTTTCGAGTACGAGCATTCTTTCGAGTGCGCTGTCCTCGAACCGGAAGACCACGTTTGTGTCGAAGACCACGGTATGTGCCAGTATCTACCAGATGCTTGATATCTGACTGTACCTTTCGTCGAAGATCACCTTCGGTAGCAAATTTAGCAATACGTTCACGAAGTTTGTTGACCTCATCTTCTGAGAGATCTTGAACTTTCTTGTTGATGTCGATATTGAGTTCTTTGAGAATTTTCGTTGAAGTGGCTTTTCCGACACCGAAGATGTAGGTGAGACCGATTTGAACGCGTTTTTCTTTTGGAAGGTTGACTCCGGCGATACGTGCCATAGCAGTTAAAAGTGTTAAATAATTATCCCTGTCGCTGTTTATGTTTCTTGGTCTCGCAAATAATACGAATGACACCCTTACGTCGGATGACCTTACATTTATTGCAGATTGGTTTGACTGATGATCGTACTTTCATGGGGTTGGGGTGCTTATTTATTGCGGAAGATAATTCGGCCTTTGGTGAGATCGTAAGGACTGATTTCGAGCGTTACGGTGTCTCCTTCGAGAATCTTGATGTAATTGATTCGCATTTTTCCTGAGATATGCGCGTGAACAACCTGGTCGATGAATTTAGGAATTTTCTGGTCAGTAATCTTGACCTTAAACTGCGTATTTGGCAGCGTTTCGATCACAATTCCTTCAACGACTATATGGTCGTCTTTGCTCATAGGTTAGGGAAAAACACTAAATTTACAGACAAAAAGCGAGTGGATTCTACACTAACGGATTTTGTATTGCAAGAAAATTTTAATGTATTTTTCCGGTGTCCTGTGGACAAAAACAGCCCCTGTGGAAATGGGTGAAAAATAGCGAGCTTGGGGAGGTTTTCAGCTTTATCCCTGAAGGAGGCTTGGGTAGAGCGGGTCGAGGTCGGGACGGCGGGTGAGGACTTCGAAGCCGGTTTCGGTGATGAGAATGGAGTGTTCGACCTGGATGGCCCACGAGCGATCTTTTGTAATAATGTTCCAGCCGTCGTCGAGGGTCTTGATTCCAGCTTTGCCGGTGCAGAAGATCGGCTCAATCGCGATGACCATGTTGGCCTTGAGGTGGAAGTTTGGGGCGTCGGCCTCAAAGTTGGTAATGGAGGGGTCTTCGTGGAGCATCTTGCCGACGCCGTGTCCGGAGAGCTCGCGGATGACGCTGTAGCCGTTGCGTTCGATGACCTCCTGGATGATTTTGGAGATTTTCCGGACGGGAACATCCGGCCGCACGAGGTCTATGGCGGAGCTGAGCGCCATTTCAGCGGTTTTGATGAGCTTTTTGATTTTGTCGGATTTGCGGCCGAGCGGGCCCACCGGGACCGCGATGGCCGAGTCCGTGTGAAAACCTTTGTGATATAAACCACCGTCGATCTTCAAAAGATCACCGTCTTGCAGAACTCGTTCTCCGGGGATTGTGTGGACGACCTCTTCATTCACGGCCGTGCAGATGACCCCCGGAAACCCTCGGTAGCCAAGAAATGATGGCTGACTTCCATACTTCTTAATGAGCTCACGTGCCTTTGTGTCGAGGTGCAAGGTTGTCATGCCTGGCTCAACAATGCGTGCCAGGTCGAGGAGGATTTGGCCAAGGAGCGCCCCTCCTTCCCGCATAGCCTCAATGTCTTTGGGAGTTTTGTAGGTGATGTTCATGGGTGTATGTTCGAGAGTTCGTTATGAAGCCGGAGAGTTGATCTTGTTGAAAAGTTCCTTTGTGACTTCTTCAATCGGCGGCTGAGCATTCACGAAGATCATCTTGTTCTGCTGTTTCCACTCTTCGACGAGGGGTGTGGTTTCCTTGTAGAAAATTTCAATGCGAGTTTTGATCGCGTCCGCATTGTCGTCGGCTCGGGTCATAAGTTCACCTCCGCATTTTTCACATGCTGGCTGGGTGTACATGGCTGGATAGATCGTTTTGCAAACCTTGCACATGCGTCGTGTGACGAGTCGGCGCTCTGCTTCTTCACGTGAGAGCTCGAAATAAATACCGGTGTAATCTCTGCCAAGTTCATTCAGGAGCGTGACAAACTGATCGTTCTGTTCTTTATTTCTTGGAATACCGTCGAAGATAATTGATGATCCTTTTCCATCCTGGCTCATGGTCGTGGCAAAGTTTCGAACAATCTCCATGACTACTTCGGTTGGAACGAGGTGGCCTGCGTCGATGATGGATTTTACTTTGCGTCCAAGATCCGAGTCTTCTGCGGAAAGACGGCGAAGTTCGCCACCCATTTCAAAGTAAAGTGCTGGCAATTTCTCGGCAAGAATCTTTCCTTGCGTTCCTTTTCCTGAGCCCTGAATGCCGAAGAGGATAAAGTCCATACTAGTAGAACTTTTTATAGTCGTGCATGATGAGCTGAGCGTTGATCTGTCGGATGAGGTCGAGAACGACACCCACGACGATGATCAAACCAGCACCACTCAAGATCGTCTGAAGACTTCCGACTGATCCTGGGAAGAATCGCTGGTAGATCATTGGAATAACACCAATGAGACCAATGAAGATACCTCCGAAGAGATTGAGATGGTTCGAGACTTTTCCAAGATACTCAGATGTCTGTGTACCTGGTCGAATGCCTGGAATGTATCCACCTCGCTTCTGAATATTCTCAGCAACTTCCTTTGGGTTGAAGGTGATCGAGACGTAGAAGTAGGTGAAGAGAATGTTCAAGAGGAAGTAGATCACCATGTACAAGATCGAGTTTGTCGTGAAGTGTGTAATGAGCCACTGCGCGCCATTTCGGAGCCAATCTGTCTTCGCGTTCTGAAGGAACTGAGAGATGATGGTTGGGAAGGAGATGATAGCGAAGGCAAAGATAATTGGCACCATTCCAGCCTGATTAACTCGAATTGGAAGCGCTGCTTCTTCGCTGCTTTCAGCCTTTACCCCACGGCCAGCGTAGGTGATTGGAATTCGTCGCTGACCCTCAGTAATCATAATCACAATGATCGAAAGGATCACGGTGATGAGGAGCATAAGAATGAATGAGATGAGCTTGCTGTTATCTTGACCGGCGACGAGCAAGTTTGCTCCCACGGCCTGTGGGATGTTGTTGACGATACCAGCAAAGATCAAGATAGAGATACCGTTTCCGATACCCTTTTCACTAATGAGCTCACCGAGCCACATGAGAAGAATGGTTCCTGTCGTAATCGTAAGCATGATCGGAAGAATAACTCGTGGATCACGGATGTTCTCAACGATAGCGACCTGAGACTGTGTATTGAGAAGAATAATGGTACCGTAGGACTGGAGAAGGGCGAGCGGAACCGCGAGCCATCGAGTGTATTTGGTAAGTTTTCGCTGACCCATTTCACCTTCTTTTGAGAGACTCTCCCAGCTTGGGATGATCACCGTAAGGAGCTGGATGATAATAGATGCATTAATATATGGAGAAAGACCCATTAAGATGATGGAGAAGTTTTCTGCACTTCCACCTGTGAGAACGTTGAAAGCACCAAGGAGCTGGTTTCGGGCAAAGATGCCCTTGATAGCTTCAAGGTTGGCTCCGGGAATACTTACCTGACCAAGGAGACGGAAGACGACGATTGCGAAAAGAGTGAAGAGAATTTTCTGGCGCAAGTCGCGTGAGTTCCAGATTTGAAGCAAGTATTTAGCCACGGAGAGGAGATAGTAAAGAAAGTAAAACGAGGCTATGCAGGTTTAAACTCTTTACGCCTCTTTAGAGTCTTCAGTTTTAGAAGTTTTCAATAGCTCCTGAACTGATCCTTTTGCACTTTCGATCTTAGCACGAGCTGACGCTACGACGCGATCGATTTTTACAGTAAGTTTTTTTGTAAGTTCGCCACCCCCAAGAATCTTTACTGGAAGTACGTTTGCTCGGATGAGTCCTTTTTCGAATAACGTGGTTACATCAACCATATCGCCATCATTGAAGACATTGAGAGCGCTGACATTGACTACCTGATACTCTACTCGTGTTGGATTCTTGAATCCTCGGAGTTTTGGAAGTCGTCGGACGAGCGGGGTCTGTCCACCTTCGAAACGAGGTGCAATATTTCCACCACTTCGAGCCTTCTGACCCTTATTTCCTCGTGTTGAGAATGTTCCATGACCAGAGCCATTTCCGCGTCCTACGCGCTTCTTTGAGTGCTTCGATCCTTTGTATGGTTTGAGAGTTGAAAGTGATGACATGGTGAAAATTGTTTACGTTAGAATTATTCTTTTGATGGCGTGACAGGAGATTTTGGCGCAGCTGCCGGAGCAGTCTTTGCCTCGGTTCCAGCTTTCATTTCAGTAACCTTAGGCTGCTGAAGCTTCTGGAGTGCCATGATCGTTGCTCGTGCATTTGCAATCTTGTTTGTCGTTCCAAATCGCTTACTAAGAACATTCTTTACACCAGCGAGGTCGAGAATCTTTCGGATCGCTCCACCTGCGATGATACCCGTACCTTCTGAAGCAGGCTTCATCATAAGGATTGCTGCCTTGAACTTCTGGTCTGTTGGGTGTGGAATCGTGTTCTTGACGATAGGTACGTTGATGAGGTTCTTCTTTGCCTTAGAAATAGCCTTCTGAATTGCAATCGCAACTTCACCAGCCTTTCCAAGTCCAATTCCCACTTTTCCTTTTCGATTTCCAATTACAACGGTTGCTCGGAAACGAAGGCGTCGTCCACCGGCTACCACACGAGTAACACGATCGATCTGAAGAACTTCTTCTTCAAACTCTTTTGGCTCTCTTGGTGTAATTGATCTTCGATTTTGTGGTTTTCCCATAGTGTTGGTGACGGTAAGAAAAGTGATTAGAAATTAAAACTGAAGTCCTCCTTCACGAGCGCCTTCGGCAAGAGCCTTTACGCGTCCGTGGTACTTGTATCCATTTCGGTCGAAGACACAAGCAGAGATACCTTTTTCTTTAGCAAGCTTTGCGATTTCCATACCAATTTTTTTGGCACTCTCGGTCTTTGTACCTGTTTTCTTTGCTTTGAGATCGGAGAATGAAAGAAGAACTTTCTTTGATTCGTCGTCGATGAGCTGCGCGTAGGTGCTCATGTTGCTTCGAAAAACGAGGAGTCGTGGACGCTCTGCTGTTCCGTTGATTCGAGTTCGAATACGGATGTGTCGTCGTTGTCGTGTTGATGCTTTCGTGTCCATAGGAGAGATTAATAATGCGGGATAATTGTGAGATTGGGGGAGTATAAGGAAGGGAACGTTTATTTGTTGCGCGACTTCATGGTCGCGCGTGCGCTATGCGCTTTACTTCGCACTTGCAGCAGCCTTACCAGCCTTTCGCTGTACATATTCTCCGACGTAACGAATACCTTTGCCCTTATATGGCTCTGGCTTCTTGTACTCTCGGATCTTGGCTGATACTTCACCGACGAGCTGC
>JAHFJT010000073.1 GCA_023245695.1 Candidatus Peregrinibacteria bacterium
CGAAAAGCTTATGCCAAAGAAGATGCGACGTCTCGCTCTTTTCTCAGCTCTCTCTCAGAAGGCAAAGGAGAACAGCATTATGGTTCTCGAAGGATTCAACACAGAAAAACCAAGCACAAAGGCATTTGCAACACTCATCAAGAAACTTCCAATCAAGCAGGACGTTCTCGTCGTTACCGGTCTCAAAAACATCGGTCTCGAGAAGTCAGCTCGAAACGTTGGTAACGTCAAAACTATCTCCGTAGGCTACATGAACATTCAAGATTTCATGAAGTACAGCGAAGTAGTATTCCTCAAGGACGCTATCTCCGAGATGGAAAAAGTATTTGCTTCTGCCTAATCGACCTAACTTAACGACCCCAAACCATGATTGATGTATCCATTCTCAGCAAGCCGCTCGTCACCGAAAAATCTTCCATTAACATGGAGAAGGGCGTATATACGTTCTTGGTTCGGAAGGAGGTCACAAAGGTAGCCGTAAAACAGGCATTCGAGACCGTCTTCGGAGAAAAAGTAACAACCGTCCGAATGGTAGGCGTAAAACGAAAAACACGACTCATCGGAAAAGGAAAAGAGATGGAAAAGCGAGGGGCAGGAAAGAAAGCAATCATCACGCTCAAGGACCACAAGAAAATCGATATTTTCCAAACTAAATCAGCTCCCGCTTCTAAAAAAGAAGCAACAAAATAATTATTACACCCCTACTGAACAACCTATCCCATGGGAATTAAGACATTCAAACCGACCACAGCAGGACGCCGACACATGGTTTCTCTCACCTACGAAGAAATCACACATAAGGGTCCACAGAAGAATCTCGTCAAGCGTCTCAAGAACAACGCAGGACGAAACAACATGGGTAAGATTACGACTCGACACCGAGGAGGTGGAGCAAAGCGAATCTACCGAATGGTCGACTTCAAGCACACCGATAAGCTCAATATCCCAGCAACGGTAAAGACGGTTGAGTACGATCCAAATCGATCTTCATTCATCATGCTCGTATCGTACAAGGATGGTGAAAAGCGATATCACCTTGCCCCAGCTGACATCAAGGTCGGTGACGAGGTCATCGCTCAGGTGAAGGCAAAGCCAAAGACAGGAAATCGAATGAAGCTCTTGAACATCCCTGTTGGATTCTCTATCTTCAACCTTGAGCTTACGCCAGGTTGTGGTGGTCAGATCATCCGATCAGCAGGAAGCTCCGGAAAGCTCGTCTCTCTCGAAAGCGAAATGGCACACGTCCAAATGGCTTCAGGAGAAGTACGACTCATCGACAAAAACTGCTACGCTACGATTGGCGTTGTCAGCAACTCAGATCACTCCAATGTTATCCACGGTAAAGCTGGAACTCGACGCCACATGGGCTGGAGACCAACCGTTCGTGGTAAGGTTATGAACCCTTGCGACCATCCACACGGTGGTGGTGAAGCTCGAAACTCTATTGGTTTGAAGCATCCAAAGACACCATGGGGCAAGCCAGCACTTGGTCACAAGACGCGAAATCGAAAGAAGTTCAGCAACACACGAATCGTCACACGACGACCATCACGAAAACAGAAGAAGTAATATTATAAACTCACGTCCCCTTTACCTAACACACCATGTCACGAAGTCTCAAAAAAGGTCCATTCATAGATCCAAAACTCATTAAGAAAGTTGATGCGCTCAATGCCACCAGCCAGAAGAAGCCAATCAAAACTTGGTCACGTGAGTCTGTGATTTCACCTGACTTCGTTGGCCACACCTTCGCCGTTCACAACGGAAAACAGTTCATTCCTGTCTTCGTTACGGAACAGATGGTCGGTCACCGACTTGGAGAGTTCTCCCCAACCCGAAAGTTCAAGGGTCACGGCGGAAAGCTTGCAAAGGCTACAGCATAAATTCCTACATAGTTCCATCTCCCTATCTAATTCTCAACTCTTCGCATGAAATCCGTTACAAGTAACATCCGCATCTCACCAAAGAAACTCAACCTCGTTGCCGAGATGGTACGACGAAAGTCGGTCATGCAGGCTGACAGCATCCTCCGTTTCACAACGAAGAAGGCTGCAGAGATTGTTCGAAAGGCACTCGCCTCAGCTGTTGCAAATGCCGAAAACAACTTCAAGCAGGACAAAGAGAGCCTCTACATCGAAGAAATCGTCGTAGGCAAGGGCCCAACACTTAAGCGTTTCAACCCAGTATCACGAGGACGAGCACATCCAATTCTCAAGCGAATGGCCATCATCACCATCAAGGTAGCAGCCATGGGCGAACTTCCAGAGATAACATCAAAAAAAGAAGAAGCAACCGTCGAGACAGGAACAGAATCACCTAAAAAGACTGCAAAGGCCAAAGCTCCTAAGGCCGCTGCTCCAAAAGCAGCCGCGAAGAAGAGCAGCGTCAAAGTAACAACCAAGAAATAACAACACCTCGTAAACTTTAATAACTCTATGGGACATAAAATTAATCCAAACATTCTCCGAATCGGTAGCTTCCGTACTTGGGACTCCAAGTGGTTCGCCAAAGGAAAGGAATTCACAAAAATTCTTCACCAGGATTTGGCTATCCGAAAGCACATCGAAAAGAAGCTCAAGGAGGCAGGATTGTCCCGAGTTGAAATTCTTCGAAGTGCCAACAACGTCACCATCAATATTCACACGGGTAAGCCAGGAAACATCATCGGAAAAGGAGGAGCTGCTGTTGAAGAGCTCAAGGTAGATCTCAACAAGATGACGGGCGAGAAATTTGTTATCAACATCAAAGAAGTCAAGAAGGCTACTCTCGACGCAAAGCTCTCTGCAGAACTCGTTGTTCAGCAGATTGAAAAGCGAATCTCCTACCGACGAGCTGCAAAAATGCTCATCGATAAGGCACTTGAATCAGGAGCTCTTGGAGCCAAGGTTCTCGTCTGTGGACGTCTCAATGGTGTTGAAATCGCTCGAAAAGAGTTCTTCACAAAAGGCAAGGTTCCACTTCAGACCATCCGTGCCGATATCGACTATGCTATGGTTCCGGCTCACACAGCCTACGGAACGATCGGTGTAAAGGTATGGATCTACCGAGGTATGGTCTTCAAGCGAAAGGCTACCGAAGAAATGATCACTCGTACTACTGAACAATCCCTGTAAGCTCACACTTAAACTCCCCCATCATGTTATCCCCAAAAAAAACGAAATTTAGAAAGCTTCACCGAATGCGTGGGCACGCCAATGGTCTCGCGACCAAAGGGAACTCACTCGTCTACGGAAGCTTCGGTCTCAAATCTACTGAGGCTGGCGAAATCACATCTCGACAGATCGAATCTGCTCGTAAGACTATGGCTCGCTTCACAAAGCGTGGTGGACGTGTCTGGATCCGAATCTTCCCTGATAAAACCGTCACCCGCAAGGCAGCTGAAGTTCCAATGGGCGGTGGAAAAGGTGAACCAGAGTTCTTTTGTGCTCAGGTAAAGGCCGGAGCCGTTCTCTTTGAGATCGATGGTCTCCCAGAGAAACAGGCAAAGGAAGCTATCACGCTCGCATCTCACAAGCTTCCAGTTACAACTCGATATATCACTAAAGAACTTATCTAATACCTATGGCAACTTACGCTGATTACACGAAGATGAGCCCAGAGCAGCTTACAAAAGAGCTCAACAACACTCGAAAATCACTGTTTGAAATTCGATACCAGGTTGGGAACAAGCAGACCAAGGCAAATCATGAGATTGCAAACCTCAAAAAGTCCGTAGCTCAGATTCTCACCGCTTTAAACAGCGCAAGCAAGACCACAAAAGCTCTTGAAAGTGAAGACAAAACAGTGCAGAATGCGTCGGCTACTGCAGCGGAAGCTGCAGGTTCCCGTCCCCGCACCCGATCCAAAGCCAAAAAGGCTGAATAATTCCCTATACACACTCCCTTCTTAATTCACCCATTATGCGAACAATTACTGGAACCGTTACGAGCAATAAAATGCAAAAGACCATTGTGGTAACGACACACTCATACCGAGTACATCCGAAGTACCACAAGAAATACCGAGTATCGAGCAAATTCTATGCTCACGACGAAAACAACATTCATCAGATCGGAGAAACGGTCACCATCTACGAAGCAAACCCTATGAGCAAGCTCAAGCGATGGACTGTAACCCCTCCAGCAACTAAGTAACACCAATCCCCATGATTCAAGATAAAACACAACTCGTCGTAGCCGACAACTCAGGCGCAAAAATCGTAGGATGCTTCAAGGTTCTTGGGGCCTCAAAGCGACGATATGCCTACGTTGGCGACGTCATCGTCGTCTCCGTCAAAGAAGCGGCACCACGTGGTGTGGTAAAGAAGAAGGCCGTCGAACGAGCCGTCGTCGTTCGAACCAAGAAGACTATTACCCGAAAAGATGGAACATACCTTCGTTTCGATGAGAACGCTGTCGTTATTATCACGAAGGACGGAGAACCAAAAGGCACTCGTGTCTTCGGACCTATCGCCCGCGAACTCCGAGAAAAAGGATTCCAGAAGATTATCTCCCTTGCCCCTGAAGTTGTATAAACCAGAAACCCACTATGAAACTTAAACTCAACGACCAAGTCATCGTCATCGCAGGAAAGAACAAAGGAAAGAAAGGTGCTATCACGAAAATTGATACGACCAAGAATACCATTGTTATCGAGAACGTAAACATCCGAACACGACACATGAAGCGAACACAGTCAGCTCCTGGTCAAATCGTAAAGTACGCTGCTCCGATCAACGCCAGCAATGTACAGGTCCTCGACCCAAAGACCGGAAAGCCAACACGAATTGGATACAAGGTCATTGCAGGAGAAAAAGTACGTATCGCCAAGGGATCCGGCGAAGCACTTCCTTCAATCAAGCACACTAAATAACACGGTCAACTAACATCCATCTATGACATTCACCGAAAATTACAAAAAGAACATTCTCCCAGCACTCAAGAAAGAGCTTGGAAAGAAAAATCCTATGGCTGTACCACAGCTTAAGTGCATCAAGGTACACGTCGGTATTGGATCGATCATGACTCGAGGAAACAAAGACTACGAGA
Organism: Candidatus Peregrinibacteria bacterium; assembly: GCA_023245695.1. GTDB lineage: Bacteria > Patescibacteriota > Gracilibacteria > UBA1369 > UBA12463 > CALREA01. The sequence continues at coordinate 5,028 of JAHFJT010000073.1, forward strand.
ATGTCATCGCAAATGTTACGGCAATCACTGGCCAGAAGCCAATCGTGACCAAGGCAAAGAAAGCGATCTCAAACTTCAAAACTCGTATCGGTCTCCCAACAGGTGTTGTCACAACGCTTCGAGGACCACGAATGTACGACTTCTTGAATAAGTTCATCAATGTGGTTATGCCACGTATCCGAGATTTCCGAGGTGTCAGCCGACGAGCCTTCGATGAAGAAGGAAACTACTCTCTTGGTCTCAAGGAGCATACTGTTTTCCCAGAAATCAACCCAGACGATATTGAGAAGTCACACGGCGTACAGATTACGATTGTTACAAGCGCAAAAAGCAAGAACGAAGGTTTCGCACTTCTCACCGCACTCGGCTTCCCATTCAAGAAAGACGAGCTCATCTCCGAGAAGAAATCAAAACGAAAATAACCCTTACACATTTTATTCTCTAGAATCTCATGGCAAAAAAATCACGCATCAACAAGACAGACCGACTTAAGGAGGCATTCGCAAAAAGCGTAGCAGCAGGAACAAAGCCTGTGATGCCAACACGAGTTCACAACCGATGTGGTCTCTGCGGACGTATTCACGGATACATGAGAAAGTTCAA
>JAHFJT010000074.1 GCA_023245695.1 Candidatus Peregrinibacteria bacterium
ACGAGGCGACTTCCAAGATGCATGAACGAGAAACCGCTGAGTCGGCTCGTATGGATAAGATCGTGAAGTTGATGTACGAGGTGAATTTACGCGTGGTGTATGTTCCAAAAGAAAAAAATGATGAGTCGAGTCAGGCAAAGTTGCAGGAAATTCTTGCTTCTTTCAAGCAGTTTAATTTACCATTTTTGAATGGTATCGTTGAGCGAGAGTATGTTATGGATCGATCGGTTGTTGAACGCTTCCAGATGCGCTGGATGCAGGATCCATTCGCTTTGAATAGCGAGGAGCTTGCGACGATCTGGCATCTTCCAAATCAGCTCGTGCAGACGCCAACTATCTGCTGGGTTCGTTCTCGAAAATTGGAGCCACCTTCTGATCTTCCTACCCCGAAAAATACTGAACTCACCGAGTTGACGCTCTTGGGGAAGACTGATTTCCGTACAACACATGATGAGTTTGGTATTTTGACGACCGACCGTCGTCGGCACGTGTATATTATTGGTAAGACCGGTATGGGTAAGTCCACGCTGCTTGAAAACATGATCTATTCTGATATTCTTGCCGGGAAAGGTGTGGGTGTTATCGATCCTCACGGAGATCTTGCCGATCGGGTTTTGGACTTTATTCCTTCGCACCGCACGAACGACGTGGTGATTATCGACCCTTCCGATCGTGAATTTCCCGTGGCATTTAATATGCTTGATAACCTTGATCCAAGCCTGAACTCGATTGTCGCTTCGGGTCTCGTGGGTATTTTTAAGAAACTGTATGCGGAGAGCTGGGGTCCACGTCTCGAACATATCTTGCGCAATACGATCTTCACGCTTCTGGGGTATCCAAATGCAACGATGCTCGGCATCACTCGAATCCTCCAGGATGACGACTTCCGCCAGAAGGTGACTCGAAAAATTGAAGATCCTGTCGTGAAGAGCTTTTGGATCAATGAGTTTGAAAAACTCTCTGAGAAACAGCGAATGGATGCCATTTCTCCGGTTTTGAATAAGGTTGGTCAGTTTCTTTCCAGCTCGATTGTTCGAAATATTGTGGGTCAGCCGAAGAACGAAATTGATCTTCGATATGCGATGGATCATCAGCGTATTGTGATCGTGAAGTTGCCAAAGGGATCGATTGGTGAGGATAACTCTGCGCTGCTTGGTTCCATGATTATTACGAAGTTCCAGCTTGATGCGATGAGCCGTTCCAATATTCCTGAGAAGGATCGTGTGGACTTTTATCTGTACGTGGATGAGTTTCAGAACTTTGCGACGGAGTCGTTTGCAACGATTCTTTCCGAGGCACGAAAGTATAAGCTGAATTTGACGATCGCGAACCAGTACATCGCCCAGATGCCGGATACGGTTCGGGATGCGGTTTTTGGTAATGTGGGTACGTTGGCTTCGTTCCAGGTTGGGTTCGATGATGCGGAGCATTTGTCGTCACAATTTAGTGAAGAGGTCATGCCGCCGGATCTTGTTTCTTTAAGTAAATATACTGCCTACACCAAACTCTTGATCGATGGTATGCCTTCCAAAACCTTCTCGATGGCAGCTATGCCACCTGTTGAGGTAAGTCCTGATCCTGGCCGCCGTGACAAGATCGTCCGTATCTCCCGTGAGCGCTTCAGCAAACCTCGCGAAATGGTTGAGGAGAAGATCAAGCGCTGGTCATACAATACCAGTGGGGCTGCGAAGGATGGGAAGAGTGGCTCTAACAACTAGAGTGACTAGATTACCGATAGAGCACTTCGATCCCTGGCAATTTCTTGCCGCTGAGGAACTCCAGAGAGGCGCCGCCACCGGTTGAGATGTGGCCGAAGTCTTCGTCGTGGAAGCCGAGTGTTTTGAGGACTTCTGCGGTGTCGCCGCCACCGAGGACGGAGAATGCGTTGTTGGCCTTTTTGGCGTCTGCGACGGCCTGGGCGACGTTACGAGTGCCGTGCTGGAATGGGGTGAACTCAGTGAGACCGAGAGGACCGTTCCAAAGAATAGTGGCAGATTGGGCGATGATCGCGTTGAAGGCTTCGACGGTCTGTGGGCCGGCATCGAGGATTTTAGCGTCGGCTGGGACGGCGTCGATCGCGACGACTTCTGTGGCTGCGGTATTCGAAATCTCTCGAGCAATGATGACGTCTGCTGGGAGCACGATCTGGGATGGGGAAGTAGCTTTTGCGAGGATTTCTTTCGCGAGATCGAGTTTGTCTTTCTCGCAGAGTGACTGCCCAACTTCGTGACCAAGCGCCGCGATAAAGGTATTAGCTAGACCACCACCAATTAAAATATTTTGTGCTTTGCTGATAAACTGATCGATCATGCCGATCTTGTCTTTGATTTTGGCGCCGCCGAAGATGATCGTGAATGGCTGTTTTGGCTCGCCCATGAGCGGCTGGAGTGCGTTCATCTCTGCTTCGATCAGGAAACCGGCGTAGGCTGGGAGGACGCTTGCGAGACCCGTTGAGGTCGCGTGCGCGCGGTGGCTGACGCCGAATCCGTCGTTCACAAACACTTCGCCGAGCTCTGCGAGCTGCTTGATAAACTCTGCGTCGTTAGCCTCTTCTCCGGGATAGAAACGGGTGTTTTCGAGCATCAGCATTTCCCCGTTTGCGAGAGCTTCAGTTTCTTTTTGTACATTTTCGCCAATCGTTTCGTTGAGTTTTTTGACCGGTTTGCCGAGGAGTTCACCGAGACGTTTTGCGGCTGGATCGAGACGCATTTTCTCGTTTACCTGACCGTCTGGACGACCAAGATGGCTCATGATTATCAGTCGTGCGCCTTTTTCGAGGAGATACTTGATGGTTGGGAGAGCCTTCACGATACGGTTGTCGTCGGTGATATTTCCCTGTTCATCTTGTGGGACGTTGAAGTCGACACGGAGAAGAATCTTCTTTCCTTCTGGATTGAAGTCGCGGATGGTCTGGAGGGTAGGCATGGGAAGAATATGTTAGAAAAGGGATCGGGTACCTGGCTGGCGCCATTTTACGCAGAAAACTGGGCCATTTCAACCGCTGCTTCGGCAAACTCAGCACCTTTGTTCATGCGATCGGCTCGAACTCGGTCGAGGGCCTGCTTCTTGTTTTCTACTGCCAGAACGCCAAAAATCACAGGAACCATCTGTGTAAGACTGACCTGCATGAGTCCGCGATGCGCCTCTTCTGTCACGATATCGAAGTGTTTGGTTTCTCCGCGAATGACGACTCCCAGGGCGATAATGGCATCGTGTTTTTTTTTCTTGGCGATTTTCTGTGCGGCGTAGGGAAGTTCGAGGGCACCAGGAACTCGGTAGACTTGAGCTGACTTTACTCCGATGGCGACGAGTTGTTTCTGGGTATTTTCAAGAAGTTCACTCCCAAGCTCATCGTTGAATCGTGGGAGGATGATCGCGATGCGAAGCGATTTTCCTGAGATCTTTACCTTGGATTGGTTCAGTTTCATGTGCGTATTAGATAAGATTTCGTTCCTGGAGAAAGTGGTACTTCGCCTGTCCTTCCTGCGCCTCGAGCATGCGTTCAAGGTAGCGAGCGATGAGGTCGATTTCGAGATTGACGTTGCTCCCTACCGTGAGTTTTCCGAGATTGGTTTGCTCTAGGGTAAAAGGAATGAGTGATACTTGAAAAGTATCGAGCATGAGTTTCGAGATGGTGAGGCTTACGCCGTTGACGGTGATCGAGCCTTTGAAGGCCATGAATCGGCCGAGCTCTCGTGGGAACTCGATCTCTATTTCATGCTGTTCATTGATGGATGCGACGGTACCGACTCCGTCGACGTGTCCCTGGACGAGATGGCCGCTGATGCCTTTCTCAAGCGTCAGGGTCGTTTCGAGGTTCACCGTGGTACCGACGGTGTAATTTTTGATAATCGTGCGTTCCTGGGTCTCAGGAATAGCCTCAACCGTGAAGCTGTCTGGCGTCGAGCTCACCATTGTGAAGCAGGCTCCGTCAATCGCGACTGAGTCTCCGAGGGCGAGTTTTGGGACTGTTTTTGGGGCAGAAATGGTCAAAACAAGGACCTGATCCTTTTGATTTAAAGCTGAAATCGTGCCGAGCTCTTCAATAATGCCTGTAAACACGGCCGCATTGTAATCTTTTATTCAGAAATTATTAAGTAATTATTCAACGGTTTGTTAGATCCGGCCGGTATCCTAAGGATATTATTTCTTTATCTTTTCTTATGAAAAGCTACAACAAAGTCATGCTGATGGGACATCTCACAGCTGATCCCGAGCTTCGCTCGACCACGACCGGTAAGGCCGTGACTACTTTTACTCTCGCGGTATCGACCCGCGGCAAGGATGGCACTGAATACACCGGTTTCCACCGACTCGTCGCCTGGAACCAGACGGCCGAGTTCTGCTGCCGAAACTTCAAGCGGGGCATGGCGATCTTCGCCGTGGGTTCTCTCATGAACCACTCCTATGAAGGGAAGAACGGAAAGCAGTACGTCACCGAAGTGCTCGTCCAGGATGTGAATATTCTCACCTGGAAGGGGAAGAAGCCTGAGACGCTCGAAGAGGATCCGGGTGAGCCCCTTGAGCCCATTTTCGAGGAAGTTGATGTAGCAGACGAGCTTAACTCTGTTACAATGTAGGGGTGATTAGTGTCATTATTCCCACCTACAATCGGGCAGATATTTTGAAGGAGTGTCTTGAGCACCTCTCTCGTCAGACCTGTCGACCTCAGGACTTCGAGGTCGTGGTGATCAATGATGGCGGGACCGATACCACTTCGACCGTGGTTCAGTCCTTCATCGACTCTGGAAAGATATCTGTCCGATACTTTGAAAAGCAGAATGAGGGGCAGGGGATCGCGCGAAACTTTGGTATTGCTCAGGCGAAAGGCGATGTTATTGCTTTTATTGGCGACGATATTCTCGTTCGCGAAGACTGGGTTCAGCAACATCTTGATATGCATCGCTCGCATCCGGAAGAGTCTGCGGGCGTACTGGGGTTTATCGAGTGGGATCCGAGCATGCCGAAGACGCCGCTCTATCGATTCATGACGAATGGCTCAATTATTCTGGGACGATACGGCGGACATCAGTTTGCGTATGAGAAACTCGAGGGTAAGACGGAGGCGACCTTTGATTTTTTCTATACCTCGAATATTTCGCTCAAAACATCGCTCCTCAAGAAATTCCCTTTCGACACCTCTTTTTTGAAGTACGGCTGGGAGGATATTGAATTGGGATACCGACTCGTGAAAGAGGGTGGTTTTCGGCTATATTATGAGAAAAATGCCTTTGCCTACCATGTGCATCCGATGGACGAGGAGTCGCTGAAGCGACGTATGTTTGCCATTGGAAAAGCGGCTGTACTCTTTGACCGGAAGTATCCTGAGCTCGGCAAAGTTCCTTCGCCTCTCAAGCGATCGATGTTTACTTTTATCAGTTCGGCTCCGATGATCGCGCTCTTTCGGTGTGGTATGCGTGTCTTTGGAGGTGCGTGGTGTAACTGGTACTACTTTGCGATTTCGAAACAGTATTTTTTACGGGGTTTGCAGGAGGGGCTAAACTCACTATAATGCAGGAGTGTTCTTACCCTCACTTTGTTTGACTATGAAAAAATCCCTCACGATACTTCTTGTTGCCTCTGTTTTGACGATGCCTCTTTCTGG